>JAWOAV010000074.1:0-17091 GCA_046498365.1 Desulfosalsimonadaceae bacterium | reverse complement strand
AAACCGATGCCACGCCGTACGATACGATCTTTTTGGCTTCTGCGCCGAAGTACTTGACCACCGCCGCCTGGGAAATGAAAACGGCAATGGCGCCTGCAATGAAAAATGCCGGTATGAGGCAGAAAATGACGTGCTCCCGGGCATATTCCTGCAGCAGCATGAAGGATTCCAGGATGGCCCCGGCCACCCGGTCATGGGAAAACGGCATAACATAGGCGAAAAGGAAAGCCGCCAGAAGGAGTACAAATTTGGTCCGCTGCGTCATTTCATCCCCTTGTTGTGTTTCATATCCATAATGCTTGTTTCCTTTTAATTGACGGCTCCGTAAAAAGTCCAATATCTGGGTTGCGCACAATTTCTGAAGAATCTCACGTACGGCGAAGTACTATCAATTCTTCAAAAATTGCACGCGCCTTGATCTTGAACATTTTACAAAACCGTCTGAAAATCGACTTTTTACGAGTCCATCAATTGTTGTTTTTCAAAGGGTTACATGTTTCTGCGATACTTCCCCCCCACCTCGTAGAGCGCCTCGGTGATCTGCCCGAGCGAACAGTACCGGACGGTATCCATCATTTCCGCAAAAATATTCCCGCCGGAAAGGACCGTCTCCTTAAGCCGCCGGATCGCCTCCGGCGCATTGTCCTTGTTTCTTTCCTTGAAATCGGCAAGGCGTTTGAGCTGGGAGGATTTTTCCTCTTCGGTGGCGCGTGCGAGCTCCAAATCGGAAAACGCCGCATCCGGGTCGTAATCCGGGCTGATAAACGTGTTGACGCCGATGATGGGCAAATCCCCGGAATGCTTCAGGTGCTCATAATACATGGACTCTTCCTGGATTTTGCTGCGCTGGTAGCCCCTTTCCATGGCCCCCTGGACCCCGCCGCGGGAGGTGATCCGGTCGAACTCCGAGAGTACGGCTTCTTCCACCAAGTCCGTAAGCGTTTCAATAATAAAACTCCCCTGGTTGGGGTTTTCATTTTTGATCATGCCGAACTCCCGGTTCAAAATCAACTGAATGGCGAGAGAGCGGCGAACGGACTCCTCCGAAGGGGTGGTTACGGCCTCGTCATAGGCGTTGGTATGCAGGCTGTTGCAATTGTCGTAGATGGCATAAAGGGCCTGCAGGGTCGTACGGATGTCGTTGAATTGAATTTCCTGGCTGTGCAGGGAGCGCCCGGAGGTCTGGATGTGGTACTTGAGCATCTGGGAGCGGACATCCGCCCCGTATTTTTCCTTTAACGCCACTGACCATATCCGACGTGCGACGCGCCCGATTACGCTGTATTCCGGATCCATTCCCGAAGAGAAGAAATACGACAGGTTCGGCGCAAAGCTGTCGATGGGCATGTCGCGGGACAGGTAATACTCCACGTAGGTGAACCCGTTGGCCAGGGTAAAGGCGAGCTGCGAGATGGGGTTTGCCCCTGCCTCTGCGATGTGATATCCGGAAATGGACACCGAGTAAAAATTCTGGACGCCCCGGTCGATAAAGAACTGCTGGATGTCGCCCATCATCTTGAGCGCGAAATCGATCGAGAAGATGCAGGTGTTCTGCCCCTGGTCTTCTTTCAGGATGTCGGCCTGAATGGTCCCCCTGACATTGGAGAGTACCCGCTTGCGGATCGCCGCCGTCTCCTTTTCATCCGGCTTTCGTCCGTTTTCAGTCTCGAACGCATCCAACTGCTGGTCAATCGCCGTATTCAGAAACATGGCCAGCATCAGCGGGGCCGGGCCGTTTATGGTCATGGAGACCGAGGTGTTGGCAGCGGCCAGGTCAAACCCGCCGTAAAGGACCTTTACATCGTCAAGGTTGCACACGCTTACGCCGGAGGTCCCCACTTTGCCATATATGTCCGGGCGCAAATCCGGATCGAACCCATACAGGGTCACCGAATCAAAAGCCGTGGAAAGGCGTTTTGCCGGATACGACTCGGACAGAAGCCGGAAGCGCCGGTTGGTTCTTTTGGGGTCGCCTTCACCGGCAAACATCCGGGTAGGATCCTCGTCGGCGCGCTTCAGGGGGAACACCCCGGCCGTGAACGGAAAGCGGCCCGGCACGTTTTCCTTGCGCATCCAGGTATACAGGTCGCCTGGATCCGAATACCCGGGCAGGGCGATTTTCGGCACCTGCAGGTGAGAGAGCGTTTCCGTTTTCAACGGCACCCGGATTTCCCGGTCGCGAACCTTGTACACGAACTCATCCTTCGCATACGCTTCCCGGATTTCCTGCCATTCTTCCACGAGTTTTGCCGTATCCGGATGAAGCACGGCCTTTGCCTTTTCGATTTCCTCTTTCAGCCGATCCATGAGGGCATCCGCATCCCCCTCCAGATCGCCGCCCGAAAGCGCCCGGGCGGTCTGTTCCAGGTAGTGGGCCTTTCGGAGGACTTCCGCCTGGTGCCTGGTTTCGTCATGGTAGTGCCTCAGGGTGTCTGAAATTTCCGAGAGGTACCGGGTCCTCTCCGGCGGTACAATGATGGACTTGGATGAGGATTCCTTGATATCCGGCGCCACAAGGCTGGATTCGAATTTTATCCCGGTTTTTGCGTGCAGGGTCTCCAGCAGAAACCGGTACATGGCGGTTACACCGTCATCGTTGAATTTTGCCGCAATGGTGCCATACACCGGCATATCCCGGGGTTTCTGGTCAAAAGCCTTTTTGTTGCGCTGGACCTGCTTGCGAATGTCGCGCAGGGCGTCCTCGCTCCCCTGCTTGTCGAATTTGTTGATCACAATGATATCCGCGTAATCCAGCATATCGATCTTTTCAAGCTGCGTGGCCGCGCCGTAATCCGCGGTCATAACGTAAATGGAAAGATCCGTGAGATCGAACACATTGGAGGAGCCCTGGCCGATGCCGGCGGTTTCGATAATAATCAGGTCCATATCCGCGGCCTTTAAAATATCGACCGCATCCGGCAGGACCGTGGGCAGTTCGAAACTGGTCCGGCGAACCGCCATGCTCCTGAGGAAAACCCGGGGAGTGTCAATGGCGTTCATGCGGATCCGGTCTCCCAGAAGCGCCCCCCCGGTTTTTCTCCGGGACGGGTCGCAGCAGAGAACCCCGATATGGATATCCGGCTGATCATGCAGCAGGCGCAGGATGATTTCATCGGTCAGGGAAGATTTGCCGGCCCCGCCGGTGCCGGTCAAACCGATTGCCGGAATGGTTTTGTCCGGAAGGCGCTCCCTGATCTTCTCCCGGAGCGCTTCCGCTTTGCCGTTATCCGTGGCAAGGGCCACTTCGGCGGCGGATATCAACCTTGCCACCGCCATGGGATTGTCCCGGGATACGGCCGCAGGGTCAACAGGATTGACATCGACCGTGGAGAAATCCATATGGGACATCATGTGGTTGATCATTCCCTGCAACCCCATTTTCGACCCATCCGTGGGGGAATAGATCTTGGTTATCCCGTAGGCCTCGAGCTCGCGAATTTCCTCGGGCACGATAACACCGCCGCCACCGCCGAAAATCTTTATATGGGCGGCCTCTTTTTCGACGAGCGTGTCGCGCATGTACTTGAAAAATTCCATGTGCCCGCCCTGATAGCTCGATATGGCGATCCCCTGGACATCCTCCTCGATAGCAGCGTTGACGATTTCCGTCACCGACCGGTTGTGCCCCAGGTGAATGACTTCCGCGCCGCTGTCCTGCAGGATCCTTCGGATAATATTGATGGCGGCATCATGCCCGTCGAACAGCGATGTCGCGGTCACCACCCGGATCGGGTGTTCGGAACGATACACTTCAAAATCGGCACTCATTGATTCTCCTTGTCGTTTAAAAATTGGAACACAAACATAATGTTATCGTTAAGGTTAAGATTTATCAAATACGTCTGCCTTTCCATAAACCGGTCCCTTGTCTGAAAACACCCTGACCGTATTTAAAACGGTGTTTAATGACAAGGCGCACCATCCCATCGTACCTTTAAGAATACGGGTACAGCAACAATATGGGACTCTCAGCCCGTTTACGGCATATTAAGGAGCGACCCCGGTTACGCGGGCATAAAAACAAACACCCGACTTTATAAGAATTGCATTGTTGCTGTTGGTTGTCAAGAATTATGGGACGCGTCCATTCATTGGCGTTCCATTTATGGAAGCGTTGAATTCCCGCAGGGCGGAATGTCCGATATCGCTTGACGTATCCGTACATTTTTGCAAAAGTTGCAACGAACCCTATTGGAAAAAAAAGCAGCGCCAGCTTCCCCCGGAAAACAAGCCATGCCCCGGTCGATATTGTAAGGAAGCCTGAACTTCACCCGAGACAGGCAGCATTCGATGCAAGAAAGGCGCAAGGTGAAGCGCCATCGCCATCAAACGGACGAAAAAAAGACGGTTTCCGTCCTGGCCCGATACAAGGAGACAATGAATGGATTTACATGCCTATTGCCCTGAAAAATTATTGTCCCCGGCAAAAGCCGTCACGAAAATAAAAAACGGGAGCAGGGTCTTTATCGGTACAGGATGCGGGGAGCCACAGGAACTGATCCGTGCCATGATAGAAGAGTTGACGATTCAAGATATTGTCATATACCAGATGTTTTCGTCGACCTTCGCCCAGTATATAAACGACCCGAAATTTTTAAACCGGTTTTCCCTGAAGCTTTTTTTCATCAGCCTTCATATGCGCCAGGCGGCCTTCGAGGGGAAAATCGACTATATTCCGGCGTACCTGTCCCAGATTCCCCACCTGTTTGCCACTGGGCAGATCGGCCTGGACGTCGCCCTCGTACAAGTAAGCCCTCCGGACAAGTACGGTTTCTGCAGCCTCGGCATATCGGTGGACATAACACAATCCGGCATGGAAAATGCGAAGACCGTGATCGCCCAGATCAATCCGCGCATGCCGCGAACATGGGGGGATGGGTGCGTGCATGTGGATGACTTCGACTACATTGTTTACCACGAAGAACCCCTTGTGGAAGCCCTTCCCGATGCCAAAAACCAGTCCATTGTCAAGCGGATCGCCAAGTATGTCAACCAGCTGGTAGACGACGGCGCCACGCTCCAGATTGGGTTCGGGCACCTTCCCAATTATATACTGCCGTATCTGGACGGTAAAAAAGACCTGGGCATCCATACCCAGGTGATTACGGACGGTTTTCTCCCCCTGCTTGAAAAAAAAGTGATCACCAATCGGAAAAAGTCCTATCTGCCAAACAGGGTGGTAACCTCCCTGTGCATGGGATCGGAAAAGCTGTATGCGTTTCTGGACAATAACCCCATGTTTTATTTCCGGACATCGCAGTTCGTCAACGATCCGAATGTCATTGCATTAAATGACAATCTCATATCCATCAGCTCCGCGCTGGAAATTGACATTACGGGGCAGATCTGCACCGACTCCAAGGGATATCTGTTCTACAGCGGCATTGGCGACCAGGTCGATTTCATCCGCGGCAGCAAGATGTCCAAAGGGGGTTTTTCCATTATCGCTCTCCCATCGACCGCACAAAATGGAAACGTTTCAAGAATCGTACCCCACCTGAGCGAAGGGGCCGGCGTTGCCACGACCCGGGGCGACGTGGATGTCGTGGTTACGGAATACGGCATTGCAGAACTTCACGGAAAGGGGATTTACCAGCGGGTAATGGAGTTGGCCCAGATTGCCCACCCAAAGTTTCGCGAATGGATCATCAATGAGGCCAAAAAACGGCACTATATATTTGCGGACCAGCTCCCACCGAGCACCCAGGACCTGATGTTCCTTGAAAACTACAAAGCCTTCATGGAGCTGGAAAGCGGCAAAACGGTTGAATTCCGGCCGCTGCTGCCGTCGGATGAATTCGCCACGCGAAACTTTTATTACTCCCTCCAGGAATCCACCATATTTTACCGGTTTTTCAACCGCCGCAAGGTCTTTTCCAGGGAAATGCTCCAGAAACAGTGGGCATCGGTGGATTATCACCAGAATATGACGATCGTAGGCATCGTGCAGGTGGGCAAGCACAAGGAAATCGTGGCCATAGGCTCCTACGGTTCCGCGGAGAAAGATGTTGCGGAAGTGGCTTTCGTGGTCAAGGAAGAATACCAGAACATGGGCCTTGGCACCTACCTGTTGAAAATGTTGGAAAAAATCGCCCGGGAGAACAAATACAACGCCTTTACCGCCATGGTGTTGAGCGAAAACAAGGCCATGATCCGCGTTTTTGAAAAATGTTATCCCCATGCCGTCTTCAAACGGGGGTACAGCGGCGATGTCGAAATCACCATGCCGTTTGACCGTCAGGGAAACAACAGCCAGGGGGAATAATGGAGAACTTTCCACGTCAGACCGTTCGCGTCAAAGCCGAAGAACTGGCAGACAGGCAGCGCTTTCTCATGAACAATCCGCCCTTCCAGTTTCTTCCCAGGACCGAAATAGAGATCGTTGCCGCAAACCTTACCCAAGAAACATATATTCCCGGCCTGGTTCTTTTTACCCAGGAAGAAACGATCATCACCCACATACTAATCGTAAAAAGCGGCAGCCTCGAGCGGATTATCGAGCAAGACGGGAAACAGCGCATCAAGGAAGTGCTGGAAACGGGGAGAGCCTACGGCGGCATTTCTCTTTTGTTCAACAACGGCATCTCCACGAGCACATTGCGATGCATGACCGAAGTTACCGTCTACCGGCTGGACCGGGAAAATTTTTTCCGTCTCTGCATCAAGTCGTCCGCTTTTGCAAGGTTTTTTTCGTCTTCATACGATGTGGAAAGCAGGCCGTCGTCGGGGGGGGGGTTCGAGGAAATACCAGAGCTCGGCGAATACGGTATGCATTCGTCGTTTTTGTCCAAAACCGTGGCGGAGATGGCCCAGGCGTTTCCCTCCTGCACTGCATCAACAAGTATTCGGGAGGCTGCACGGCTGCTGACGGCAAGCCGACGCAGCGCCATTCTTGTTACGGATGACAACCAGGAGCCCAAAGGACTGATCACCGATTACGACCTGCGCAAAAAAGTAATCGTTGACGGCCGGGATCCGGACGGTCCTGCCGGCGATATCATGACAACCCCCCTGCTGACCATTGATGCCGATTCCCAGGTTTTTGAAGCCGTGCTCACCATGATGCGCAAGCAGGTCAAGCACCTCGCCCTCCAGGTCAACGGCACCACCGGCAACGTCATCACCGAAAGAGACATCTTTCTGGCCCAGACGCTCTCCCCCGTGTTTCTGGTCAAGGAAATGAACACGGCACAGGGGCTCGAAGGGCTCAAGGCCTGCTATGCCAAGCTTCCGATGCTGATCGGCAGGCTTATTGAAAATGGCGCTCGCTCCACCCACCTGAACTCCATCATCACGGCGCTCACCGACGAAATGCTGGTCAGGGTCATGAATATGGCACTGGAAAGCGCCGGCCCACCACCGGTCAAATTTGCTTTTTTGCTTTTCGGCAGCGAAGGGCGCAGGGAGCAGACCCTGAAAACTGATCAGGACAACGGCATTGTTTTCGAAGATGTACCGAAAAATGAAGAGGAATATGTGAGGCGGTACTTCCTTGATGTGGGCAACCGGGTATGCGACTGGCTCCATGAAATCGGGCAGACGCACTGCGAATTCGATATCATGGCCAAAAACCCGACATGGTGCCAGCCTCTCTCCCGCTGGCAGGACTATCACCGTAAGTGGATCGAGAGCGATGATCCGGAGCGGCTTCTCAAAGCCGGCATTTTTTTTGACTTCCGCCTCGGTTACGGTCAGGAGGAACTGGTCAATTCCCTTCACAAGTCCCTTTTCAAACAGTTGAAAGAATGGCCGGGTTTTTTGCGGCACATGGCCCAAAACATCATGCACGTCCAACCCCCGTTAAGCTTTTTCGGCAATTTCGTTTTGGAGGAAAAAGGGGAACGAAAAGGGGGGCTCGATATCAAGAGCGCCATGCGCCTCGTGGTCGATTTTGCAAGAATTTACGCGCTTCAGGGAGAGATTTCGGAAACGAACACCACCAAAAGGCTGGAGGCAGTATTTCATCAAAAGAGCATCGACAAGGAGACCCTGGACAATCTTGCCTATGCCTATGAATACCTCATGCACCAGCGGCTCAAACACCAAGTGACGGTAATGAGCAAAAAAGGCGCATCCCCGGACAACTACCTACAGCCAGCAAAACTCACCCACATTGAGCGCCAGGCATTAAAGGAGGCGTTCAAGCGCATCCGAACGGCACAGGGCAAGTTGCGCCTCGATTTTTTCCTGCATTTTCCCTAAAAGGGACGAAAACCGACAGAAATGGACGGGTGGTCCACCTCCGTCGATTTGATTTTCGTCCTCCAAACAGGGCACGGCCGCGCCGTGTCTGTACAAGGCTTGTGCGCGACGCTTTGCGGAAAAACAATTCGCAGCGGAAACTTTTCGATACAAGCCATCTCAAAAAACAGACCAAGTGGGGTAGAAAATGCGGGGAGAGTGGTTTTTACCACAGAGATTCACAGAGAAAAGCAATGAAAAAAAGGGGGGTAGGCCCATTTACATTTCACCGCTAACGAAGATATTGGGGCAAAAGATTTTTTTGAGATAGCTTGTAATATACAGGGCGTTATCATTTAAAATCCCGGTATGTAACGCCGGATCCATTCGAAAACAGGTGCTTTCCGCTTTTCACCGCTATTTTGCCCGTAATCTGTGCAGACATAATTCTCAGGCATTGTATAGGGACTTACGGAATCGATATTGGCTTCGATAGCCTGCACAAAAGCCTTTACCACCTGAGGGTCGAACTTGGTCCCCGCCTCCAGCTGCAGGTGATTCAGGGCCTTGCTGATACTCATGTTCTCCTTTTTCGGGCGGTCCGAGGTCATGGCGTCAAAGGCGTCGCTCACGGCAATAATCCTCGCACCCATGGGGATCGCTTCCCCGGTCAGCCCCTCCGGATAGCCACTGCCGTCATACCTTTCATGATGATACAGAATAATAGGGGCTACTTCATTGAGCAGGGAAAGGCGGCCGATGATTTTCGCACCGATAACAGGATGTTTTTTCACGGTTTCAAAGTCCCCCGGGGACAGGTGACCGAGATTGCCCAGGATGTTGTCCTGCATCGCTATCTTGCCGATATCGTGCAAAAGCCCGCCCCTGTAAATTTCTTCGGCCTCCCGCGCAGATAACCCCATCTGCTCTGCCGCCATTTTCCCGTAGTTGGCCACATTGAGGGAATGCCCGTGGGTGCAAACATCTTTGGCCTCCAGGGCCAGCACAAGCCCCTCGATAATCTCCCTGAAGGCTTTCAGCATCCGCTCGTCATAACGAAACGCCTTGTGAAGTGCAATCGCCCCCTGCCTGCCGGAGTCCCTGACAAAGTTGACCTCGCTTTGCGCAAGCTTGCGGGGTTTGCTGAAATAGACGGCAAGGATCCCCCGGTACTGATCCACAATATGGAACGGAACGCCCAGAATGGAAGTCACCATTTGCTTTCCCAGGCCGGTGGAGCTCGGGATACGCGGATCTTCCCGTACGTCCTTGAAAAAAATCTCTTTTTCCTCTTCAAACCGGAAAACATCCTTGAGGATGTCGTAGCTGATATGAGAAAGGCTGTTCATCTGGAAACCGCTTGTGACTTTCATGTAGACCTGCTGCTGGTCCGTGTCTACGATCCAGTAGATGCAACCCCGGGCTTCCATGATTTCCCGGATCGTGGAAACAATGCTTTCCAGGATGTCGTTTACCGCATCCCCTTCATGAATAGCCGTGGATACCTTCCTGAACGTCTCGAGGTATCGGGTCTGCTGAATGGCGTTTTTAATGGTGATGGCGCTCTGCTGGGCCATGTAATACAAAAGCCGGTGGTCTTCTTCGGTAAGCGACAGACGCCTGTCAAAATAAATCCGGAGCACCATGCGCATGTTGCCCGTGACCTGGAAGGGGACGCCGATAATCGATATGATCCCTTCCGCTATGGCTGCATCCGGATATTGAATGCGCGGATCACTGGCCACGTTGTCGATAACGACCAATTGATCCTCGAAGACCTCCGAGAGATGGGAATCGGCAATGACGACCCCTTTTTCAAGATACGCGCTGCTGAGACCCGTTGCCGCCATTAGTTCAAACTCTTTCCCGGTCGGATCGAGAACGCGAAGCGTGCACCCTTTTGCATGGAACACTTCGGTAACGGTCTCCACCATAATCTGGAGGCTTTCACTCAAGTCGGAGCTTTCATGCAGCGCGCGGCTCACGCTGGTGACGACTTTGAAAAAATGTTCGAGCCTGGCGTTTTCAGCCATCTGTCATTCCCTTATATCCAAAAAAAAGCGGCCATTTTTGATGGAAAATCGTACCGCCTGACAACCCCACCTATGGGATACCCAATCAAGACCCTGCAAAGGGGGGCGTTCTGGAAATATACGGCGCCTGTTTTCATCAGGACCAGAGGTAGAGCATCGAGCCGATCACCACGATGCAAACACCAGCAGCGGCCGCCATCCGGGCCATGGACAGCTGGGATGCGCTCTTGGCGCCGAAAAAGATCACTGCCAGTCCATAGATGGCCGTCATCCCTAGCAAAACATACCATCCCGGACCCTCAAAACCCGACTGGATGGCGGACAAAACCGGGAGAAACAGCCACAGCCCGATAAAGGAAACGCCCATATTCAAATAGACCGGCAAAAATTCAACCCGCCCACCGGCGCCACGGGTAAACACCCACAGGAACAATGCCGCGCCCGCGTGCATTAAAAAAGCTACGCCGATCCCGGCCGCCGCAAAAAACAACTTCCCCATGAAAGAGGCTTCGGCAGACCAGAGCAAACCGCTGAACTGCAGCGAAAACAATGCATGGATCAACCCGGCCGCCATCACATTGGCCATTGCATACCGAACGATCCTGCCCTGGGCCATCATCTTCGGATAAACCGTTTCGTCAAGCTGCAGAACAGACTTCATGGCAGTAAAATACGTCATCAGACACCCTTTGTCATTGTTTCACAAACAAACGCTTCCGTATAGTAATGGAACACCTTAAATTACCGGAGTTATCCCGGTCAACAAAATAAATGCCCGCGATGTTTGATTCGCGCCATGGGACGACGACGCCTCTAAAACGAAGATGAACCCCGCAAAAAGAGGCAGGTGAAAGCCCGCGCTTCCCCCCTGCCTCTTTTTGCGTTCAAAAGCCGGAATATACCGGCCCTGCTTTTTTTCTTACCAGGGCTGCAGGCCCCAGATGAAAACAATCACGCAGATGACCACGACAGCGGCCGGCATGATGGAACCGTTGTAGCGGAGTTCATCATATTCCGAGCCCCATCCATGGATGCGGTCGATCATTTTCTTCGTATCCAGATCCACGGCGGTGACGCCCATCTTGTTAAAGAGCAGCGACAGGATAACCAGTGACGCATAGGCCAGCGGTACCGTCACCATGGCGCCGGACATGCCCAGTTTGGCCACAAGGCTTTGCCCCCCGTGGGAGATATTGGGCAGCACGTGCGGTGATATGATAATATATATGGCGCCGCATACCACGGAACTGATCATCATCGCCGCCTTATTGGCCTGCTTCCACCATACGCCCAGCAGAATCCCCGGCGCGACAGCCGTGGCAAGAAGCCCGAACGCCCAGAGAATACTGGTAACCAGGAAAGCCGGCGGGCTGAAGGCCAGAAGAATAGCCGCGATACCGCCGATACCCAGGGCAGCATACCCATAGGTCATTTTCTTTTTGGTTTCCATCTTCGGGCGGATAATACCCAGAAAATCGCTTCCGATCAGCCCGGATATGGCCATGAGGTTTCCACCGATGGTGGAAAGGCCCGCTGCAACCGCGCCGCCGATGACGAATGCGGCCACGATGGCCGGATTGTAGAAAACGTTAAGGGCGAAGATGGTCATGTCAGGCGGTTTAATCTGCATCCCCTCTGTGGCCGTAAAATAGTTCCCGGCAAAACCGGCCGTGTAGGTGCCGCTGAAAAGAAGCCCCAAAAACAGGATGAACCAGACCACGGACCAACGGGCGCTCTTGACGCTGCTGGACGTAAAAATACGCATCGCCAGGTGGGGAAGGGCAATGGGCCCCATGGTAAAGGCAGGGATCAGGGCGAAATACCACCGGTAGTCATATTTCATGTCGAAGAAATCGGGAATCACATCCAGCATCTGGGGAACCATGTCGCCGTAGGCCAGGGGCGGAAACCACCACCCGGATGATCCCATGGTTTTCATAATAGCGCCCATGGGAACGACGATCGCAAGCGTCATGACGACCATCTGAAACGCGGCGTTGTAGGATGCGCCGTACATGCCGCCCATGGTGATAAACCCGACGGTGGCAATACCCACGATAATGAGCGCGTAATTGTAGTCAATGCCGAACAGAACCTCGAAGGCCATTCCCAGCCCGATCATCTGGCCGAGTGCGTACATGACCATGGCAAGGCACATCCAGATGATGGAAATAATGGCCGCCTCATTGCCGTAGCGCACCTTGATAAAGGACGCGGGCGTAAACGCTTTCATCCGCCGCAAGCAGGCGCCGTACAACAGCGTCAAAAGCGGAATGGACAGGGCCCATTGAATCCAGAGGTAGACAAACGGCGCCTTCAGGGCGTAAATCAGGGCGATAACCCCCATGAAGGTCGCCAGGCTGGCCCAGGTGGCGGCCATGGCAAGTCCATTGGCCAGCGGCCCGATGGAGTATCCCGCGGCATAGAAATCTTCTGCAGTGGTCGTAATTTTTGCCGACCGGTACCCCACGTAATAAAATATGGCAAAAAGCAGTATGACAACACCCAGGCCCATCCAAAGACTGGGAAGAACAAATTCGTAAGTTTCCATTTATGACCCCTCCTGGATTACTTGTTTTTGTTTGAGCCTTTGCCCTCAAATGTGTCTGCCAACGCTTCCATATCATCGTCGAATTTGTTCAAAACGACGGCCATAACGATCGTTACGACAAGAAGGCCGAACCATCCCATGACGATGGGCATGATGTAATGCACCGGAAACCCCCACATGCTCCCCCCCTGCAGGCCGGGAAACAAAACGAAAATCTGGGCGAAATGCCCGAAAATGAGCAGGACGACAAAAAACAAGACTGTCAGGAACAACTCCTTTTTGTACAATTTCTCTTTCATCCCTTCTCCCTCCTTATTTCCTTTTTCCGTTTTCGGGCCGGCATTGCGCCGGCCCGACGCGTAACAACACAGGACTCAAAAACCCGGGATCCGGTCCGATCAAGCCCTGCCGGCTTTCCTTCTATTTCTTCTTTGAACTGAGTTCGGGGAAATCCCCGTAAAAATATTCGTTCGGGGCTCTTTCCACCCCGTCTTCCTTTTTCTTTACCTCCTGCTCCCGAAGTTCGATTCGCCGGATCTTGCCGCTGATGGTCTTGGGCACCTCGGGTACGAATTCAATAATCCGCGGGATCTTGAACTTGGCAAGAATATTGATGGTGTGCTCGAACAACTCGAGCGCCAGTTCCCTGGATGGTTCATACCCCTGGCTCAATATGACGTAGGCTTTTACCAGCTGGTATCGCTGGGGGTCCGGACTTCCGACCACTGCTGCTTCTGCAACGGCCGGATGTTCGATAAGCGTGCTTTCCACCTCAAAGGGGCCCACGCGGAAGTCCGAGGACTTGATCACGTCGTCGGCGCGCCCCACGAACCACCAGTAACCGTCTTCGTCAAAATACGCCCGGTCGCCAGAATAGTAGAAATCGCCGATGAATGCCTGGCTCATCATCTCCGGGTTGCCGACGTACTCCGTGAACAACCCGATGGCCCGCCAGCGGGAAGTGCGTACCACGATATGTCCAGTTTCTCCCGGCTTGGTAATCTCCTTGCCGTCGTCGTCGGCCAGGGTGATGTCGTAAAAGTCGGAGGGGTACCCGAAGGAACCATAGCGCATCTTGTCTTCCCACCAGGGTGGGTTACCAATCATGGCCGTGGATTCCGTCTGGCCGTAAAAATCCCGGATCGATGTTCCCGTGTGCTTCTTCCACTGCTGAATGACTTCCGGGTTGAGGGGTTCACCGGCGCTGACCGAAAACTTCAGGTGACTCCAGTCGAACTGGCTGAGGTCCAGGCCCACGAAGGCTCGCCAGGCCGTGGGGGGTGCGCAGAATGTGGCGATCTTGTACTTGGATACAAACTCCAAGTACTTTTTAGGATCCAGTGCGGCAAAGTTAAAAGCGGCCACGGTGCAACCGACATTGAGCGGCCCGAAAAAAGAACTCCATGCCCATTTCGCCCACCCCGGTGCACTGAGATTGTGGTGGACTTTGCCCGGCTGCAGCCCGATCATCAGCGAGGTGGACAGATGTCCCAGGGGGTAGGACATGGCGCTGTGCCCGACCAGCTTGGGAAGCCCCGTCGTCCCGGAGGTAAAAAAGCAAAACAGGACGTCATCCTTCTTGATGTCCGCACCTTCTGCCTCCTCTGAAAACCCCGCCAGCTCGTCAAAGCTGGTCCAGCCGTCTTTTTTCCCCAAAACCAGCTTGACCTTCGGCTTCCCGTCGGTACTGGCGATGGCCTCGTCAATGAGATCGGCATAGCTTTCATCCGCGACAATGGTATCCGGCTGATAGGCCTGAAACCGGAACTGCAGTTCACGGGCGGTCATGGATGTGGCCGTGGGGACGTTGATCAGGCCTCCCTTGAGCGATGTCAACGTGCTAATCCAGGTTTCCGGAACAATGGGAAGCATCATGTACATGTTGTCCCCGTGCTGTACGCCCTTTTCCCGCAGCAAATTGAGGCAGCGGTTGGCTTCAGCGGCCAGCTCGCGGTAGCTCATAGTCTTTTCTTTATCACTCGATAAATCCGCCCAGATCAATGCCGCCTGGTCGCCGCGCTCACGGACATGAAGCCCCTCGAAGATCTCCGCAACCCAGTTGAATTTCGCGGGAAGCTCTGCATAATTGAGTTTTTTAGCGAACGCTTCCACCGCTTTTTTCCGCTCCTCGAGGTTTTCGATGGTATTGATCTGCATCGCCTCCTTGTAATATGTTTCCATGCTCATCAGCGTCCTCCTTGTTCTTTACGATTTAAACAGGTCTTGCCAAAAAAATCCCTGCTTTTTAAAAAAATACCCCGTTTACATTATAAACCCTGTTTATAATTTTTGGACAAATCCCCATTGCCATTACCGACAATCCAAGGGTATCCTTATTGTTTCAGATTATTTCCTTGCCGGTAAAGAATTTACATCGTCACGCCCTCCTTTCCATTTAAGATGAATTCACATACCGTGCAGCATGCCGCTGCAAACCGAATTTTATCTCATTTTCCATTCCGGTGTGCGCTTATTCAAAAAGGCATCGACACCCTCGTGGGCATCTTCGGAACTGCACAACAGGGCAAAGTGATTGTTGACCATTTCAAAGGCTTTTTCGTATTCCACATCCTGCATTTTATAAAAAGACTTCTTGCCGAGCTGGAGTGCAAGGGGGCTTTTTTTCGTAAGCTTTTCCGCCAGCGACAGGGTTTCCGCCGCCAGCTGCTCCGGGGGGACCACCTTGTTGATCAGGCCGATCCGGTATGCTTCGTCGGCATCGATCATGTCACCGGTGAGAAGCAGCTCCAATGCTTTTTTCCTGCCGATACACCGGGCAAGGGGCACCGCCGGTCCCATGCAGAAAAGCCCGACATTTATGGCCGTGGCCCCAAAACGGGCGCCCTCGGCAGCCACCGCCAGATCGGCGGCAGCCACGATGGCAATGCCGTTTGCAATCGCCAGGTCATGGACGCTGGCAATAACCGGGGTTCCCATTCTTGATATGCGAAGCGCCATTGCCTCCATGCCGCTTACCCACTGGTAGTAGTCCAGGCATTCTTTCCCTTTCAGTTCATTGACGTCGATGCCGGCGCAGAACGCCTTGCCTTCGCCGCGGATGATGATCGCCCGAACCTCCTCGTCTTTTTCACATTCGTCAAGGGCCTTGTTGAACTCCTCGGCGAGAAGCGTGGTAAAGGTATTGAGCTGTTTTGGCCTGTTCAAGGTAATAAAACCGACCGTTTCCTTCCGCTCCAGTAAAAGTGTTTCGTATTCCATGCCGAAATTCTCCCTGGTTGGTATTGGCCGATATTTCCCGGAAAAAAAGCGCCAATCCGCTGCTACTTTTTTTTCTTCTTTTTCCGGTCACCGATCACGTGATTGGCGATAACGATTTTCTGGATCTGTGTGGTCCCTTCATAAATGGTCAGGACCCGGGCATCCCGGTAAAAGCGCTCTACCGGAAACTCCTTGGTGTACCCATATCCGCCGTATATCTGAATGGCCTGGCCGGTTACGCGGTTGGCCATTTCCGATGCATGGAGTTTAGCCATGGACGCTTCCTTGCTGCATGCTTCCCCGCGATCTTTTTTGGCCGCGGCATTCAACACCAAAAGCCTCGCTGCCTCCACATCCGTGGCCATATCGGCGATCATCCACCGCAACCCCTGGTTATCCGCGATGGGACGACCAAACTGGAGCCGTTTTTTTGCATAATCCACCGCATGGTCAAGGGCCGCCAGACCCAGCCCCAAAGAAAGGGCGGCAATCCCGATTCTGCCGTCATCCAGACCAGACATGGCCACGACAAAACCGTCCCCTTCCTTTCCCAAAAGATGATCCGCGGGCACCTTGCAATTGGAAAACAACAGATCGGTGGTGTCGGAAGCGCATTGCCCCATCTTGTCCTCCAGCCTTCCCGTTTCGAATCCTTCCATGTCCTTTGTGACCAAAAAGGCGGAGATCCCGCGGTGCCCCGCCTCCGGATCCGTTTTCGCCAAAACAATGAACAATCCGGACGTCGCCCCTCCGGTTATCCATCGCTTGGTTCCGTTGAGGATATAATAATCCCCCTGTTTTTCAGCGGTGGCTTCCAGGGAAGCCGGATCGGATCCGGCTTCCGGCTCGGAAAGGGCAAAGGAGCATATGATCTCTCCCTTGGCCATGGGAACCAGGTAGCGTTCCTTTTGCTCCGGGGAACCGAACCGGAGAAGGCTGCCGCAGCAAATGGAATTGTGCACGGACATGATCACCGCCGTGGAGGCACATGCGTACGCCACTTCCGCCATGGCCAGGGCATAGGAAACCGTGTCCATGTGTTCGCCCCCGTATTCCTCCGGCACGAGCATTCCCAGAAGACCCAGATCTCCCATCTGCCGAAGACTT
>JAWOAV010000054.1:0-6255 GCA_046498365.1 Desulfosalsimonadaceae bacterium | reverse complement strand
TGTTCCCTTCTGGATCTACCAGTGCAGGGTAAAAGAGCGCAGCTGTAGAAAGGGGGATCTCCCCTTCCGCGCGAAGCGTTGCTGTAAGGGTGCCGGACAGGCTCGGGAAATCTGCCGTACGCAGAAAGGGGTCGAGCACCGTCTCGTTGAAATTTCCTTTACAGTCAAAATCACCATTGTCGAGCCGGTAGGCTGCCTCCACGGCGAAGCCGTCGTCGAAAAGGGCCTCGACAATGGAATCGTTCAGTGTAAAGGTGATGTCAACCGGCGCCATGGCATTGTCTTTTATCGCAAGCTCGAAGAGGGAAAGGCTGCCTTTCAATGCCGGATCGTCCAGGCGCCCTTCGCCTGCAGCTTCGATGCGCATTTTCCCCGTGATACCGGTGTCTGCAAGCAATCCGATTCGATGGATATGGATGTCATCGGAGTCGATTTCCAGGTCGAATCGGTTGTCCAGTGAAATGTTTCCGCCGGCCCGTATGGTTTCACCGGGCGCGAGCGTGATATGGGCAGTATTCAAAAACACGGTCCGGTCTTCGAAGATCGCGCTCAGCCGGAGGCTTTCGACCTGCTGCACGCCGAGATCGATCCGGTTCCCGTTGAGAGCGATTTCTCCCTTCGGGTTGCCAATGGAGCCGTTGACCTTTCCCGACAAAGACAACCGGCCGCTCATGGCCTCGAGAAAATCATCGACATACATCTCGTCTGCCGCAATTTTCAGGTCGATGGCCGGGTCTTCGTGCAGATCTAACGTGTCGGGTGTAAAGAGGTCGATATTTCCGGTAAGAGCCAGTTTGGACCGGTTGTTTACGATTTCCAGCGGGGTCAGCGACAGCCGGCCCCGGGCAAGCCCGAGCCGCGCCTCCATGTCGCCGATGATATAGCCGGCGGCTTCCAGGTCCGTACCGGTAAGCGAAAAATCCGCCTCGAGATCGTTGATTTCGCCTGCGGCGCGGCCGTGAAAGGTAATGCGGCCGCGTGCCGGATCCATGAAATCGCCGATGTAAATGTTCGATTCCTCAAAAGCAAGCGCAAGGGCCGGAACCGGAAGCAACGACAGGCTGCCCGGCGTAAAAACATCAACCGTTCCGGTAAGACGGACCAGGGACTGTCCGCTTGAAAGGCTAAGCGCGTCGATGACTGCCGTGCCGTTTGAAAGCGACATGGCTGCCGTCAAATCGCCGATGCGTGTTTCATCATAGGCCAGATCGGTTGCATCGATGGAAAGCGCTGCTTCGGGGGCGGTGATTGTATCCGTTACATGAAGGGTCCCGTCGATTTTGCCGGCAAGGTCAAATTCCGGATAAAAATCCGGAACCTCCACCGCCTGCAGGGACGCCGTCAAATCGGCGGGCATATCGAACCGGAAGCCGGCAAATCCGCCTTCAAAAAGATCGACGCGCCCGTTTATTTCGAGTTGTGATCCCTGGTTGTCTGCAAAAAGGCGTTCGATCAGAACGCGGCCGGACTTGTCAAGGGATGCGTTCAGCCGGACATCACCGAAGCGGATGGTTTCATAGGACAGGTTTTGGGATTGGACTACGGCGTGTATGTCCGGCTGCATTACCGGCCCTGCGATGGTGCCGGAAAGACTCGTCTCTCCCGAAGTCACGGCGACAAACAAGGGCGCCAGAAACTGCGCCATGTCCGGGGTATCAAGATTGACGGCGGCGTCAATGACGTTGCGGAAAAGGTCGTAATCCCCGATTACCCGGAGAAGGGAGTCTTTGATGCCTATTTCTATGGGGTCTGCAAATGCTTTTCCCTCCCGAATTTTCCCCTTTACCGCAATTTTCGGGTCGATGGGGGCCAGAAAGGTCATGGCCGCGATCTGCCTGCCGCTGATTTTCCCATTTATGTCTGCGGAAAGGGTTTTGGGAAAGATACCGGTGCCGTTTACTGTAATCACGGCCTGGGCGATGCCGGACATGTACGGTTCTGTCCAGTAAAGCCGGTCAAAGTCAATGTTTTCGGCATCCACGGTGAGCCCGTAGGAGATGGCATCCAGGTCTGTCGGCGCGGCAAGCAGGCTGTTTTCGAACGCCTTTTCAATGCGGACCGTTCCGGACAGATTGATATCCGCGCCGTTTTCCCCTTCAAGGGATATTCCCGCCGCCAGCGGCTTGATTTGCCCCTCGTTCATGACGAGGTTACAATAAAATTTCGAAAGGGGGAGGTTCGCGCCTTCCATGTCGATGATGCCGCTGCCGATGTCGACGGCGACACGCCCGGAGGTTCTTCCTAAATCTGCATTTTCGATTTCGACGTGGATGTCGTTGAAGACGATTTCTCCCGGGTTTTCCCGGCCGCTGGAGGAGGAGTGGTCCTGAAACACGAAAAACCCATCAGAAATCGTAACGGACCGCAAAATGACGCCAAGGGGGAATTCCCAATCGTCTGCTTCATCATCCTCTTTTTCGGAACGGGGCGCTGTTTCAGAAGACGGGGGGAGAAATGCCCGGACAATATTGAGTTCGCTGTTTTGGTCCACGGTAAGCATCACCCGTGGATTGCCCAGGTGCGCCGCAATATCGATGCTCCCCCGAAGAAGCGCGATGATATCGATATCCAGAAAAATCAGCCCGGCATCGATAATCGGGTTTTCTTCGGGATCGGTAACCATGGCCCCGTATATACGGATATTTCCGCCAAGAAGGGATATGTCGACGTTTTTCCAGTCGACGCGTCCGGATATGACTTCGTTGATACCGGCTTTGATCCGGTTTTGCCCATGATCGGTCTTGAGGTAAAAATGCCCTCCGGCAAGCGCCAGCAAAACAAGCACCAGCAGGGCGACCATGAACGAGGAAAATATTTTTATGATTCTTCTGATCATTCTGTACTGCAACTTGTATATGAATGCCGGGTCAACCCTTTGGCCGAACGTGAAATTTCTCAAGATGAAGCGCAACGTAGATATTGGACTTTACGAAGCCATCAAGCTTTATAAAGGAGAAAGGGAAAACCGGCAAGGGTTTTCCTTTCTTTCCTCCGGTTACATCATGAACAGGGGGTCCACGTCAATTGCGGTCTGGATGCCGCGGTTGCTGAAGTGCGCATTGTTTTCAAAGTAGAGCCGACGGATGAAATGCTGAAGCGACGCAGAGGAGGCGGATTTGAGCAGGATCTGCCAGCGGTAGCGTCCCGCCACCCGGGACAGGGGGGCTTCGATGGGGCCTAAAATTTCGACGGCGCGGCATTTCGGATCATCGCACGCAAAAAGCTGTTGGCACAGACGGCCGGAGGCTTCAGCATGCCGCCGGGTTTTATCCCGGTCCTTCCCCGAAATCTTGATCTGGAGCATCCGGGAAAAAGGGGGATAGGCGAGGGCTTTCCGAAACCGTATTTCCTGATTGTAAAAGTTCATGAAGTCCTGCTGCTGTGCGGCGATAATGGCGAAATGGTCCGGGTTGTACGTCTGGAGGATGACTTTTCCCGGGGCGGCGCCCCGGCCGGCACGTCCGGCTACCTGGGCCAGGACCTGGAAAGTCATTTCCCCCGCCCGGAAATCCGGGAAGGAGAGGGACAAATCCGCACAGATGACCCCGACCAGGGTAATGTTCGGGAAATCATGCCCTTTGGCCACCATCTGGGTTCCCACCAGGATGTCGATCTCCTGGTTTTTAAGGTCTTTCAGGATTTTCAGCAGCGCCCCTTTCCGGGACGTGGTATCCCTGTCCATGCGGGCGATGCGCGCTTCCGGGAAAAGAGAACGGACCGCCGCCTCGATTTTTTCGGTTCCCATGCCCAGGGCCTTGATGGCGTTCGATCCGCAATGGGTGCACGGGGAGGCGGCCGCGCGGAAGTAGCCGCACATGTGGCACTTGTAAATATTGGATTTTTTGTGAAGGGTCAGCGTCACGTCGCAGTTGCGGCATTTCTGGGGCGCGCCGCATTGGGCGCACACCGGGTGGCTGGCAAAACCGCGACGGTTCAGAAACAACAGTACCTGTTCCCCCCTGGCAAGAGTATCCGTTATTTCCTGTTTGAGCGCCGGGGTTATGAACCGGGCGATACCGCGCTGGTCCTTTTGTTGCCGCAAGTCGACAAGGGTGACTTCGGGGAGCCCCTGCCGGTGTATCCGCCGGGTCAGGTTGAGCTCTCTGAATTTCCGGGTGGCCACATTTGAAATCGATTGGATGGACGGGGTTGCCGATCCCAAAAGGGCGACGGCGTCTGCCAGCCTGGCCCGCACGACCGCCATGTCCCGGGCATTGTAGTGGAAGCGGTTTTCCTGCTTGTAGGACGTATCGTGCTCTTCGTCCACGATGATCAGGCCGGGATCGGCAAACGGGGCGAAGATGGCAGACCTTGCGCCGATGGCGACCATGGACTGTTCCTTTGCAATACGCATCCACTGGTCGAGTTTTTCGCCTGCGGACAGACCGCTGTGCAAAACCGCCACGTTTTCTCCGAACCGGGCCCGAAAGCGTCTTTCAATTTCCGATATCAGGGCGATTTCCGGGACCAGGACCAGCACGCTTCGCCCCTTTTCCAGGGTTTTTGCCGCAAGGTGCATGTAGACTTCGGTTTTGCCGCTGCCAGTGACACCGGCAAGCAAATAGGTGGCAAATCCCTGCCCCAGGGCGGAGGCGGCCTCCCTTACGACCTGTTTTTGCTCCATGGTCAGTTCGGGCGGAATATCCGGTTCGACCGCGTCGCCAAAGGGATCCCGGTAGACCGGTTTTTCGGTGATTTCGACCAGCCCCTTTCCGGCAAGGTCGCGCACGTGGCTGGCCGCTCTTGGCACGATATCGTTTAACCGGTCAATGGGCGTTTCACCGTTTATCCGCAAAAAATCGATGATCTGGGTTTTGGGTTCGGACAGTTTTGCGGGGATTTCCCCCGTGTCGGAGGGCCTTGCATACCGCTGCATCTTGTGGCGGGTGCGGCCGCGCACGATCTTTTTTCTTTTTGTGATGCAGTTGTTTTTTTCCATTTTCAGAAGAATGTTTTTGGGAATCTCGCAGCCAGTTTTTTTGGCAATACGGTCGGCGCGGGCAGGGCCGGCCGCAAGGACCTGCAGGATCTTTTGTTCGAGGCCCCCCATTTTTTCCGCAGGGAGATTGGCGGTGTCCCCAACTTTTTCATACACGGCGGATTCGGCCGGGTTGATCCCGCCGGGCAGGGCCTCGCAGATCACATCGCCGATGGGATGCACGTAATATTCGGCCATCCAGCGGAAAAAGCCCGCCATGGATTTTGGAAACATCACTGTTTCATCGATCACGTCGCAGATGGGTTTCAACTGGTCCGGTGGATATTCGCGCGCATCATCGCCAAGGACGTATCCGGTGACGCGCCGGTTGCCGAATGGCACCATGACCCTTTTCCCCGGGCAGACCATCGCGGCCATGGCTTCGGGGACCAGGTATGTGTACGTGTTGTGAACCGGCAGGGAAACCGCGACTTCAATCTGGCGCATGGGGGCCTTTTATTCTTATGGTTACGATTCAGTCAGTCGGCAGGGAAACCATCGCTGCAGAAGCATTATGATACCCTGAATCAAAATCCGGGAAAAGTCAAAAGCGAATCGTAAAACCCGAATAGCCAGCGATGAAGAAAAATCAGCGATGCATAAAAAGAGCATAAGGATAAGGATAAGGATAAGGTTCAATTTCATGGAGGTTGGGGGCGGTATTGCCCTCGGCAACTGAAAGAGATTGGGGTATCTCTATGGCTCAATCCGCCGTGCCCTGAAAACTCGCCCCTATCGGGGCTCAAACAATTCAGGGCACCGGGCGTATTTTCGCCAAGAGCTACCGCCAATCCCTTTCAATGTTGCTTTCGGGCAACACCGCCCCCAACCTCCATGAAATTGATCATTTTGGAACCTGTCTCAACATATGGATTTCGGTTCAAGATCGCGGCGGCGTCTTTCATATCGCAGATATACGCGCGCATTTTGAGGATTTGGAAGAAGACGCCAAATTATGCCATGCTGTGCCTGTGCGAGCCGGGAATTTCCGTAATCCCGATTCGTTGTTTACATCATTACGTATGCCATCACTGGACCAACCGCAGCATCGATTTGCTTTTATCCAAATGATCAATTCCATTGGGGGGGTGGGGCCTTGCCCGGAGCAACATTGGGAGGGCTTGGCGGCAGCTCTTGTCGAAGTGGAGCAAAGAACCCTGCATTGTTTCCGTCCCGCCATCGGCGGCGCGAGTTTGCAGGGTTTTGCGGAACAAGCCATAGAGATGCCCCAAGGCCTCACAGTTGCTACGGGTAAGGTTCCACCCCCCAAATGGAAA
>JAWOAV010000053.1:0-18461 GCA_046498365.1 Desulfosalsimonadaceae bacterium | reverse complement strand
CGCCGGCAGCGGTGGAGCCATTTCACCTGTCGGAGATACAATTGTCTCCCATGGGGATTCCGCTTCGTATGCCATTGCAGCCAATGACGGCTATGAAATTGCGGATGTAACGGTCAATGGATCTTCTATCGGCCCGGTCAGCAGTTACACCTTCTCCAATGTTACCACCGACGGTTCCATAAACGTCGCATGCGCAATTATTGAAGAACTCGATGACAATCATTCTGAACTGCCGCCTCATCCACCTGTTCTTCTTGCGCCTTCCGACTATGCGGAACTTGCTTCCGGCGAGTCGATTCTTCTTGAAACCGACACCTACTTTCATCCGGAAGGGAGCGCACATATTCAATCCAGATGGCAGATCAGGCGAATGGATCAAATAAAACCTTTTTATGATGTTGCATCCGATATGGATTTAACGGCGCATGATGTTGAAATGACCCTTGAAAGCGGCCTGAAATATGCATGGCGGGTGGGTTTCCAGGACCTGGAAAGCGGGCTCTTTGCATGGTCTGACGAAAGAACTTTTGTTGTAGGCGAAAAAACCCTGCAGGATCAAATTCCGCCCCTGGCGTCCAGTAAAGGCAGAAGCAGTTACCAAATGGTATCCTTTGGCCATTGGGCTGCGAATTCCTCTTCAGAAGAGGTTTTCGGACCCCTGCTTGAAGCAGACTATAGCTCCGGGGATTATGACATTCTGGCCTATGATCCGAACTCCGACTGGAAGCCCAATCCGAGTTGGAATGGTGGATACCGGGAGTACGGAGACTTTGAAGTGGTTCCCGGAAAGGCGTACTGGGTATTGGCGCCGGATGGTTTGGATTTGACCCAGGAAGGGGTTTCGGTGTCCACTGCGTCGGATATTTTTGTGGAACTGGAGTATAACCCTTCGAATGATGACGGCATGAATCCCATCGCCGTTCCAAACAATGCTGAATACTACTGGGGGGACGTTGAAATCGTTGTCTACGATGAAAACGGTGACGTATTTTATGGGCCCATGCCTATTCGTAATCTCCCAGCAGACAACCCATATATTGACCCCCGGTTGTTTGAATCAAAAACCCGTATAGACGTTCAATACGAGATTCCAGATTCATTAAATGTCATAATGACACCCTATGGTGGATACTGGGCAAAGGCAAGGGCTGAAAACGTTACCCTTTGCTTCCCCTATAACATGCAGGTTTCATTGTCCAAACCCTAAGATATGACAGGCCGGCTTGTTTTTACAGCCGGCCTGTCAATGGAAATCCATAGAAGCATAAACTTTTCCGGTCCGGCATCCGTACAGTGGTTGTCATGAGTGCCGGAAAGGCTCGGAAAATCCACATCTGCTATTTCTTTGTAATGGGAACCACAAAAACGGGGATCTTGCTGCGTCTCAGAACGCGCCTGGCCGTTGAGCCCATGATGGCATCGGTCAAACCGCCCGCCCCAAGAGTTCCCATGACGATCATGTCGCACTGCCGTTCCTGGGCCGTGGCAATGATCTTCTCCACGGGGTTGCCTCTCCGAACGATAATTTCATCGGCAATATAGTCGCATTGAGGGATTTCGGACTTGATCGTCTCACAGAATTCGTTGATGCGGTCTTTCATCATATTTACCGCATCGTCGTCGATCCGCTGCTTCAATTGGTTCCACTCGCGTTCAGAAAAATAGATTTGAACCGAAGGGTATGTGCTCGCATCCTCGATCACGTTGAGCATAAGCAGCCTCGCATCGTGCTTTTTCGACAGCGCTATGGCCCATGCGAGCGTCGTACGGGAGCTTTCGGAGAGATCGGTTGCAAAAAGAATTTTCTTGATTTCCGGGATCATTGCAAAATCTCCTTTCCAGGCGTAATGGACAGGGCGTTATCATCCATTTTGGGGTTGGTGGATGTTTTTAGCAATCGCACGGTTCGGTGTTCGTGTCAAACCAAAATACGCGGCAGCGCGCTCGCGGGCTGTTTGGGCAAAAACGGGCGGGCTGTCTGTCCTCAGGTGTTTTTGAAGCTGGGATCACGCTTTTCGATCAGGGCGCAAAGGGCTTCATGGTGCTCTTCCGCGCAATGGCAAAGGGCCTGGAACGCCGCGCTCTGGTCCAGGTGCTGGGCCAGGGCGGTATTCTGCCCCGAATAAAGCAGGCGTTTGGCCATGCGGAGCGCTTCGGGGGGTTTTTGCGATATCTTTCGGGCCAAGGCCATTGTTTCTTCCATGAGCGATACGTGAGGCACCACGCGGTTCACCATGCCGATCCTTTCCGCTTCGGCAGCATCGATGATGTCGCCGGTAAACGTCAATTCGCATGCCTTGGCCATGCCCACGGCGCGGGGCAGAAACCAGGCGCCCCCATCCCCCGGTATGAGGCCGATATTCAGAAACGTTTCTCCGATCCGGGCCTTTTCGGAGGCGATCCGGATGTCGCACATGAGGGCGAGATCGCAGCCCGCGCCAATTGCCGGGCCGTTGACGGCAGCGATGGTCGGCAATTCGATCCCGTGGACGGCAATCGGAATCCGCTGAATGTTTTTCCGGTAGTTTGCCATTATCTGCGCGGGCGTGCCGCCGAACATGCCTTTTTTCTCGCGCATGTCTTTGATATTCCCCCCCGATGAAAAGGCCGGGTCCGCCCCCGTAATGACCAAAACCCGTGCAGTAGCATCCGCGTTGACGGTGTTGCAGGCGGTTTCAATTTCTTCGATTATTTCCGGGGTGGATATGGCATTCCGGGTGTCGGGACGGTTCAGGGTCAACACCGCGATATTGTCGAAGCGTTCAAAGCGTATTTCATTAAACATCATGGGAGCTCCTTTTTCGGGAAGCGGAAAGCCGCAAGTGAAGGCGTCCTGCTGTACATGGGAATCGGAATTTTTGCACTTGCGGTCGATGGTGTCAACATGAAAAACCCCTCCATTGCCCCCCTTGATTTTTTTGACGCCGACCCGTAGGATGAGTACAATAGAAACAGCGGCTCACACCCGGCCAAAAACCAGAAGATCAGGAGGGATTTATGGCGCAGCAGGAAAAATACGATGCTCACTTGCCGGCGTTCGAGAAGATCGCTTTTGTTTCCGGTCTGGAAGAATACAAAGATCTCTACGCCCGGTCCCTGGATGATCCCGAAGGGTTCTGGGGCGAACAGGCGGACTTGTATCTTACGTGGGATAAAAAATGGGATGCGGTGCTCTCCTGGGATTTTTCCGAGGCTGAAATCGAATGGTTTGGCGGCGGCCGGATCAACGCCACCCGCAATTGCCTGGACAGGCATGTGGACGCCATCGGCGAGAAGATCGCCTATTACTGGGAAGGCGACGATCCCGATGAGACCCGGACCGTCACGTATAAAGAGCTCTACAGCCAGGTCAACCGTTTTGCCGAAGTGCTCAAATCCCGGGGGGTCCAGAAAGGCGACCGGGTCATCATTTATATGCCCATGATTGTGGAGCTCCCCGTTGCCATGCTGGCCTGCGTCCGGATCGGGGCCATCCATTCCGTTGTTTTCGCGGGGTTTTCCGCGGACGCCATCGCCAACCGGGTCAAGGACTCGGGCGCCCGCACGGTGATTACCGCAGACGGGGGATACCGCGGCGGCAAATCGATTCCCATCAAGGCCAACGTGGACAAGGCCCTTGAAAAATGCCCGGAGGTGGAAACGGTGATCGTGTATAACCGGACCAACGCAGCCATCGTACTCGACTCTGAAAAGGAAGTCTGGTGGCACGAGGCAATGGAGAAGGTGCCTGCGGACGCATACGTCGAACCGGAATCCATGGATGCCGAAGACCCCCTGTTCATTCTTTATACCAGCGGCAGCACCGGGAAGCCCAAGGGCGTCGTTCACACCCACGGCGGGTACCTTCTGTATACGGCCATGACCACGAAACTGGTGTTCGACCTGAAAGAAGATGAAATTTTCTGGTGCACAGCGGATATCGGCTGGATTACGGGGCACAGCTATATCGTGTACGGTCCCCTGATCAACGGGCTGACGAACGTGATGTTCGAAGGGGTGCCTAGCTACCCCGATTTTGACCGGTTCTGGGCCATCGTGGAAAAATACCGGGTCAACAAGTTCTATACGGCCCCCACGGCCATACGGGCCCTGGCCAGGGAAGGGGACCACCATGTCGAAAAGCACGACCTGTCATCTTTGACACTCATCGGCACCGTGGGAGAACCCATCAATCCGGAAGCGTGGCGGTGGTATTACCATAACGTGGGCGGCGGCCGGTGCCCGGTCATCGATACCTGGTGGCAGACGGAAACCGGCGGTCACATGCTGACCCCGCTCCCGGGGGTCGGCGCCAACAAACCGGGCTCCTGCCAGTTTCCGTTTTTCGGCATCGATCCGGTCATTATCGACGATACCGGCCAACCTGTGCGGTTTCCCGGCGAGGAGGGGCTGCTCTGTATCCGAAAACCATGGCCCGGTATGGCGCGGACCGTTTACGGCGACCATGAACGGTTCCGGGAGACGTATTTCAGCCAGGCGCCCGGAATGTATTTTTCCGGTGATGCGGCCAAGTGCGACGAGGACGGGTATTACTGGATTATCGGCCGGATCGACGACGTGCTCAATGTTTCCGGACACCGCCTGGGCACCGCCGAGCTGGAATCGGCCCTTGTGCTGCACAAAGACGTCTCCGAGGCCGCCGTGGTCGGCTTCCCCCATGATATCAAGGGGCAGGGCATCTACGCGTTCGTGATCCTCAAGTCCGGCGCAGCACCTTCCGAGGCACTGCAAAAGGAACTCATCGCCCAGGTCCGGACCGAAATCGGCCCCATCGCCACCCCGGATGTGATCCAGTTTACGGACGGCCTGCCAAAGACCCGAAGCGGCAAGATCATGCGCCGGATACTCAAGAAGATCGCGGCCGGCAAAACCGATGAACTTGGGGATACCTCCACCATTGCGGATGAGACCGTGATTGAGCGGCTCATCGAGAACCGGGTGGAGGCTGCGGAAAAATAAAACCGTAGTAATGGCATGCGTGCGCGCGCCGCATGGGTTTCCCCCTTTTACGCGGAGCTGTGGCCGGAACCCGTATCAAAGATGTGCCGGTCGAAGGCATTGATCCGGTTTTTCCAGGCATACCGGCGGACCATTTCGATGGAAAGCATTTCCCGCTTTGCGTCGAAATCCCCGGCATGGGATAACATCCGCGACAGTTTTTGCACCAGTTCGTCACGGGAAGCGTAAATGCACGTATCCTGAAATGCTTTTGGAATGATTTCCGGGTAGGACAGCCGATCTGGTACAAGGGGCAGGCACCCGCATGATGCGGCCTCCACGATGGATATGCCGAAATTTTCCTGTTTTGCGGTACTTACAACAACCGCACCCTGCTGAAGCCATTCCATGTAAGCATTTCTGTCCGGCTCATGGCCGAAAGCGACGATTTGTGACCCCAGTTCCTTTTTTGCTTCGTGAAAAACCGAAGGAACCCGTTCGAAGGTTTCACCCAGCAGGGCGACCCTGAAATCGATTTTCCGGTGTTGCACCTCCCGAAGGGCCCGGAAAAATGCCTCCGGATTCTTGTCGTGCTCCCACCGGTGGTTCCATATGACCAGGGGCGGCTCCGTATTCCGTGCAGGATGCGGGAGAGCCCCTTTTATCTCGCATCCCGGGTAGCAGACAAACGCCTTTTTCCGTATGGCGTCTTCCGCCCATTGGGGGCGGAAATCGGGCATTTTGCGGATAAACCGGTGCATGTGGGCAAAAAACATGTCCATGTGGGTCTGGGAGTTGAACAGAATCCGCTCGGCGGCAAGAGCGGAGGTGATATCGGTGAATCCGAACTGGTAGTCCATTCGTTCCCCGTCGGACAAGGGATAGCTGAACTGGTTTTCATGGAAGTAGAGCAGGACGGGGGGGCACCCGGAACCGGCCAGCGCTTTGAAATCCGCTGTGCTCATGAGACCGGACGCAATGATTCCTTGATATTGTTCAAGGGGTTTCGCCTTTTGCAAAAAATGGAGGGCGGCGCCGCGCATCCGCCATTTCCAGAACCTTGCGGGCATTTGCAGCAGGTGGATCCGGTGGCGTGAATGCGCAGCAAGGCCGTCGGCAAAAGCCTTGTGGGACCCGCCGTAGAAGGGCTCCAGAAACAAGATTTTGAGCGATGCTTCTGCCATTTGTCCTGCCGATATCTTGTCTGCCGGATCTGCGGTGCTCCTGCCTTGCGCGCGCCCGGCCGGTGAAAAACCCGTTTGATTATTTATAGAGTGCCTGATAATATCAGGTACTGTTTTATAAATAAACCGGTGTTGGTATCCCGGACAATCTTTTTGGCGGCCATGCCGTTTCTCCCGGAAGCAGGGCTGGCGCGGCCCGGAAACCCGAGAACCCGGTGCAGCGAAAGATTGTCTTTATTGCGGCGTCTGCTCAATCAGGAGGTGACACGTGAAGCGTTATTTGCCATGGCTTTCATTTTTGATCATCGGCCTCTTGCTGAGCGGATGCATCGTTCCCCAAGTCAGTCTTTTTTCAGATGCCTCGGACCCTCTGAGCGAGTATCGCCTTTCCGGCTCCCGGGCGGGAAAAGTGGTGGTGATCCCGGTGCAGGGCGTCATATCCGATGAAGTGGACGACCGGATGTTCAGGAGCAAACCGGGAATGGTCCAGGAAGTTGTTTCCCAGCTTGACCTGGCGCGCCGGGACGACGAGGTCGGTGCAGTGCTCCTGAAAATCGATTCCGCCGGAGGCTCGGTCACTGCAAGCGATATTCTTTACCATGAAATTGAACGGTTCAAAGAGGAGACCGGCATCAAGGTCGTGGTATCCATGATGAACTTCGCCGCGTCCGGAGGGTATTACATCTCGCTCCCTGCCGATCATATCGTTGCGCACCCCACAACGGTTACCGGGTCCATCGGCGTGGTTTTCCTTCGTCCGGATATCCACGGGTTAATGGATAAAATCGGCGTGGACGTAAAAGTCGATGCATCCGGCAAATACAAGGACATGGGCTCTATGCTGCGCCCCAGCACGGAAAGTGAAGATGCGTTGTTTCAGTCCATTGTGGACGCCCTTGGCGACCGGTTCATCGACAAAATCAAAAAACACCGCAGCCTTTCCGGGGACGCCGTCAAGGACATCCGGACTGCCCGGATATACCTTGCCGATGAGGCAAAGGCCGCGGGATTGGTGGACGAGGTCGGCTACCTCACGGATGCCGTGGACAAGGCCAGATCCCTTGCCGGTCTGCATCCGGATTGCAAGGTGGTCGTTTACCGCCGCTCCTATTTTGCCAATGACAATGTGTACAATCCCGTTTTGATGAATGCCGGCCCCCGGGTTTCCCCCTTGGTGGACCTCGGGCTGCCGCAGCATATGGCCCGCAATCTGACCGGTTTTTATTACCTGTGGATGCCGGGCCTGGAAAATTAGGTAGAGATGCCGAGTAAATTCGATCCCAAAATAAAAACCATTCTGCGGATCCTGCATTCCCAGGGGTATACCGTCAAAGGGATAAACCAGGGGATCCGGTGGAAGCTGGCGGGCAGCATCGACGTCGATATTTACACGCTGAAATTCGATGCGAACAAGCTGCGCGCCCGTTTGAAGCTCCGTCTCGACGATGCCGGGGAGCGTGATCGTATCCTCCAGGACGTCAGTGAAACGCTCCGGGCGGCCCTGGCCGGCACGCTGGATATGGAGGATTTCAAGTTTTCGCGGTGTATTTCAGGGGAACACTATTATTATGCGCGGCTCTTTCTGCAGGATGCCGAGGAGATCGGCGCTTCGGAGGAGAAACCGGCAGTTGTCGCGGCCCGGGAAAAGGGGCTTTCGCCGGAGGTGGAAAACACATCGAAGAAAGAAGACCTTCAGACGGTCGTTGAGGCGTTTGAATCCGTGGATTCAAAAATGCTCCGAAAATCCCTCGACGATCTGGGGATACCCCGCACGTCGATTCTTCGCGTGGCGCTTTCCCGCATTTTCAGGGCGGCGACAGATTCAGACGAGCTGAAAACGGCCGTCCGGGAAGAAGCCATGAGAATATCCGATCCCAAAGACCGCAGCGACCTTGCGGCCATCGTCTCGGTAAACGAGGTGGCATTTCTCGATCCCATTATACGGATGCTGCATCAATCGGTTTCCGAAGGGCCCGGCGGAATGGGTGGGATCATAAACGATCATTAATCCCTGATGAATTCGTAAAAAGTCGTTTTCAGGCGGCTTTGTAAAATGTTCAAGATCAAGGCGCGTGCAATTTCTGAAGAATCGATAGTACTTAGCCGTACGTGAGATTCTTCAGAAATTGTGCGCAACGCAGATATTGGACTTTTTACAAAGCCGTCAATCTCTGACGGCCCTCACTACGCCGCATTCCCGCGAATCCCGCCTTGATTCCACGGCTTTCCCGCCGGGAGAGGCGGTAATGGTGTCGACAATCCTGTACCATTCTTCCGAATAGCCGGAGTAGCTGTCTGCAGACCAGTACCATTTTTCTTCGATCACCGGAAACGCCGGATCGGTTTTATATATGTTTAAAAGCTCCGCCGCCGTGGGAAGCCGCCAGTCTGAATATCCGCCGGTAGAGAGATCCTCCGTATACGCTACGGCGTCGTCAAACGTCATGCAGGGCTTATCGGTAACAGCGGCCGAATCCAGAAGCGTCCACATCAATCCGGTTTCAGCGTCCTTTACCACTTCCTCCCCTGTTTCGACGAACCGGCCGCCGGATGCCCGGATCATATCCACCAGCTGATTTTTGATCCGCTCTGCTTCCGCTTTCCGGATAAGCCGGTTCAACCGGCCTACTTCTTCGTTGATTTGTTTTTTGATCGGGGTGTTCGGGTATGCTTTCAGGTAGTCCGTGTAAACGCGCCTTGCCCGCTCGTAATCCTCCCCGAAACCGGCGGCTTTTTGCTGAAGAGCCTGGAAAACCTGCTCCCGGCGAATGTTCTGCCGGTAACGGTCCAGCTCCCCCTTGAGCGTGTCGGCCTGGCTGTTGTCATAGAGTTCGATGTAGCTAAGGGCCAATGCTTCGCATTTTTCCCAGTTCTTCTCCGCTTCCGCTTTTTCAAGGGCGTTTTCTATATAAATATAATATTCGTTGCTCATATCGTTTAACAGTTCCCTGACCCGGGAGATGTTTTCCCCGTCCGGATATGTATCGATATAGCTGGTCAGGGCGCGGATTTTTTCGGCGATGTCGGCGTTGATAACAATTCGGGAAAGGGCTTCAAAATCTCTTTTTTCCGCCATGGAATCGATTTCGGCCTTTTTTTTGCGGGCTTTGTCGGCGTATTGCGCGGGGGGATCGGTTTCCAGGTAACCGGCAATCTGCGATTTTGCCGCATCGAAATCTCCATCCTGGAGCCATGAATCCACCCGGCTGCTCATTTCCGCATACTGCTTTTCTTCCCTTTTCGATAATCGTATGTCGATGCGCCTGCGCGCATCGTCCACCAGGGCCGCATACTCCCTTTCTCCCTGGTGTGTCTGGATGAACTGCCGGAGCGCGGCAAGCTGCTCGTCAATGTTGTCAGAAGCATCCACGCGGGCAATAAGCCCTGCGTATTCCCTGTTTATGGCCTGTTCCTGCCGGTAGTTGACATAGAAAAACCCCGCTGCTGAAAGGGCAGCCAAAAGGGCGCAGATGCCGGCGGCAATCATTATAAATTTGCGTTTTGTGCCTTTCGGCGGCTCAATGGCCCATTTTTTCCGCTTGCAGTAATCCTTTATGTAGCGTTCCGCTTCATGCTTTTCCATGCCGAAATCCATGGCTTTTCGGACCAGGACTTCGTAATATTCGTTGCGGATTTTCCCGTTGAATCCGGAGACGTCGATATCGGAATCGAGTTCGGCCAGCTTGGATTTTGCCAGGCTGATATCGTAGGCGATGCGGGTTTCTTCATTTTTAAAAATGGTAACGCAATGCCCGGCCAGAATATTCCCTGCCGTCACCCGGGCATCCTTTTTACCGGCGCTTGCCAGTTGTTTTTTCTTTTCAATGGCGGCTTCCTGGAGGACTTCCAGCTCGGTGCTTTCGTGAAGCGAAAGAAAATCATAGAGGGATTTTTTGTCAACGATTTTCAGGTTTTCCCGGATGGATTTTTCAATGGATCGGTCCATCTGCCGTGGCGCCGAAGAGGTCTTTGTCTTGCCGTTTTTCAGCATAGGGTTGTAAACCCTTGACTTGATTTCCTCGGGTTTAAAGTTGTGCCGCTTGGCCAGCTTGTTTATCTCTTCTTCCGTAATATACCCCTTGGCCATTCGCAGGCTCAATTGCTGGTCAATCCGGGTGAATCTTTCGTCCTTTTTTATCCGGATGCGACTTTGTATTTCCTTTTCCGCCATTTCATGGACCTGGGCGAGCCGGACAATATCCTCCTTTGAAATATATCCCTTCCCCATAAGAATATCGATATGGCGGTCGATTTCGACGATCTTGTCCGCCTTGTCCTTTACGTTGCTGTCTTTTGCGGCCGCGGCTTCCTTTTCGCGAAGATCCGGGTCGCTCATCACCCGCCGGATTTCCGGAATCATGCTGATGAATTTCTGCGCCTGCAGCCCTTTGATGGGATGATTGCGCAGGCGGCTCCATTCGGACTGCTTCCGGGTAATGGCGGATTCGATCGCTTCCGGGTCCGTTTCCGGCGGGTCGATCGAAAGATCAAGCAATATGTAAAAATTTTCGCGTTCCATAGACTTCAGGCGTCCGGTTTGAAACGGTTCTTGTGGTTACGGGCCAAAAAACAATTTTGAGATGGGTTCTGCTGATAACAGGATTACAATACCATATGCTTCTGGGTTCTGATCTTGGCCTGTTCAAATTCTTCCCCGCCGATAACGGATGCCGTATCCACCACCACGTCAATTTTCTGGGCATTGGTGGTTTCTTCTGCGGTGATATGGAGGCGTCCTTCCTCGTTTAACTCGTATTCAATCTCGATAGGGGAGTCTTCCGGCAGATCGGAGGGAAGGTTTAAAACCGCCTTTTTGATTTCGATTGCGTTGTCCACGGGAATTTCGACCTTGCTGGTTTCACTTTCCATGATACGGATCAATACCGTTTGCTGGTTGTGCCCGGCGGTAAAGAATTTCTTTTTGATACGAACGGGAACCGGCGTGTTCCGAAGCACCAGGTTAAAGATGATCTCCTCGTTGTCGGGGTTGTGCGCGACCACCCCGAAGCTTTTGCTGGTGACATTTCTGACCTGGAGCATTGCGTTTTCGACGCTGGGAAGGGTATAGCCGCTTTCATCGGCGAGCGCCATGGCCGCTTCCCTGAAATCTTCGGCCGAGATTTCCTGTCTGTCTATCATCTCGGTAAGATTTTCAGGCTTTTCTATGATTTTTTGGGTTTTTTCCGACAGGCGCCGGATGAGATCGTCATTCAATGCCAGTTTCCAGCCGTAAATGGCGGCCCCCTTTGCAACGGCCTCATCCGGATCAAAGATCTTGGGGGTGATATTGAATTCCTGGGAAATCCTTTCAATAACCTGGGGCATGCGCGTGGCGCCCCCCACCAGGATGAACTCGTCAAAGGAGTGAAAACCCTTTGCTTCAGCGGCTTCAAGCATTTCTCGGGTAAAATCGATGGTCCGGTACAGCAAATCCTCGGTCAGCTCCTCGAATTTTTCCCGCTCCAGCATGAGCTTGATGCGCTGGCCGCCATGGGTTATGGCGATCGGCGTCTTGCTCCGCTGGGACAGGCTCTTTTTCGCTTTTTCCGCGGATAATTGAAGATCCTGCCATGTGTCCGGATCGTCCAGGATGTCCTCGGCAATGCCGGTTTCCTCCTGGAATTTTTCCACCAGGTACGCCACGATCCGGTCGTCCCAGTCCTTGCCGCCCAGGTTGTGGTCTCCGCCGGTACAGACCACCTCCACGGCTTCCTTGCTGATATATATCATGGTCACGTCAAATGTGCCGCCCCCCAGATCGTATACAAGGACGGTTTTCTTGTCGGTCGTTTCAAGGGAGCCATACGCAATGGCGGCGGCCGTGGGTTCGTTGATGATGTGACGCACGTTCAGGCCGGCGATTTCCCCGGCCTTTCGGGTGGCTTCCCGCTCATTGATGCCAAAATAGGCGGGGCAGGTAATCACCACGTCGGTGACTTCCTCGTTCATAAACTGCCGGGCATCCTGCGCGAGTTTTTTCAGGATGTATGCGGATATCTCCTCCGGACGGTAGCGCTGCCCCGCAAATTCGAAAACGAAATTCGGTTCCCCCATGGACCGCTTGATAAAGCTGACGACTTCGTCCGGGTACAGCTTGGCGCTTTCTTTTGCCACTTCTCCGACCACGATATTTTCTTCGTCGAAAAATACGACGGAAGGGGTAACGCGCTCGTTTTCCGAGTTGGCGATAATAACGGCCTTGCCGAATTCGTCAACGTAGGAGATGGAGGAATATGTTGTGCCGAGATCGATGCCGAAGATGCGTTTTATCGATTTTTCATTCAACTTTCGCCCGCCTTGTCATTTAATGAGTCGTTGTATACATAGACTGAAACCATTTCCGGCCGAATCACTTTTCCCTCCCATTCATACCCGGGACGCAGGCTTTCCGCCACCAGTCGGTTGTTTTCACTATGGTCGGTGGGAATTTTTTTTACGATCCGCTGCCTGGCGGAGTCAAACGTATTTGATGCGCAGGTAAAGGGGTATACGCCCTGGAAGGTGAAAAGATCTTCCAGGTCCGAGATTATCTGGTCCATGAAGTCAAGAAGAACGACCGCGGTATTTTCCGATTGCGCTTCATTTTCGTAGTGGTATTTGAATTTTCTCGTATCGTCTATGATTTTGATGATGTCCGTGATCATGGAGAGCAGGTGTTTTTTAATAATGCCGTCCCTGAAATCCTGCAGTTGGTCATGGAGATCGTCGATAATTCTGTTTTTATGCTCGTCGTATTTGATCTTGCCTTCGAAATGCGCAGTAAGCTCTTCCATTCGTCGGCTGATATCCCTGATTTCGTTCAGGATGTCCGGTATGCCGGGTTGCCGGGGTTCAACCATCTCCTGAACTTCCGCATGTTTGGACGGGTCCCCTGCCGGGAGCGCATCTGCCGGGGTTTCTTCAAGGGGTTTCTCATGCGCGCCTGCATCCCCGTCATCCGTATTGCCGTCCATCTCCCCGGTATTTGCAGCGGCCGGTTTTTCATCCATCATTATGCCGAGTTCAAGCATATCTCCGGGGTCGTCTTCGGGGGGGGATTCCTTGCCGGTGTCGTCCTTGTCGATGTCGCTCATGCATCATTTCCAAATAATTGGCGCCAGTTGTTTTTGCAACAATAGATCGCTTCACGAGAAGGTATTACAGAGTTGGCTGTGTACGATATGCAACTATTAAACGGCAGGCAGCCTTTTTTGTCAAGCAAATTCTGGGCGTTTGCCGTATGAAATGCACTTTAAATAAAGATGGTTAGCTCGCTTACCGCCTTTCCGGGGAGAGGGTTATTCCAAAAAGGCGGACAACTCGCCCCTGAGCCATTCCGTCCACGGGGGAATTCCCCGGCCGGTCTTTGCGGAAACCTCGAATATTTTCATTGTAGGGTTGAGACGGGAAATATGGCCGCGGAGCCTGTCCATGTCGAAGTCCGTCAAGGACATCATGTCTGTTTTGTTTACGATCAAAACGTCGCAGGTGGAAAACATCAGGGGGTATTTCAGGGGCTTGTCATCCCCTTCCGGCACGCTGAGAATCATGACGTTCTTGATGGCGCCCGTATCAAATTCCGCGGGGCAGACCAGGTTGCCTACGTTTTCGATAAAAACCAGGTCAAAAGCGTCGCTGCCCAGCGCCTCCAGCCCCTGTTTCACCATAAGCGAATCCAGGTGGCAGAACCCGCCGGTTCTCAATTGTACGCTTTCGACGCCTGCTTCCCGGATTTTTTCCGCATCCACCATTGAGTCGATGTCCGCTTCAATAACGCCGGTTTTATGCGTCTGCTTCATCACGGCGATGGTCTGCAGCAGAAGCGTTGTCTTTCCCGCCCCCGGAGACGACATGAGATTGACAAGGAAGGTTTTGCTCTCCGCCAGCTTCCGGCGTAGTTCCCGGGCGGCAAGATCATTGTCCGTAAGAATCTCCTCTTTGATCTCGATCAGCTTGATTTCATCCATAAAACGACTATCTCGCCTCCATTTCCTTGATATGATACTGCCTGCCGGACAGCAGAGAGAAGTCACCCGAAGCGTTGCAATTTGGGCAGGTGGACTTTCCGATCATTGACTTTTCGATTTCAAATACCTTTTCGCACGTGTTGCATTTGAGCACGATGGGAATGCGGTTGATCTTCAGTTTTGCCCCTTCAGCGACTGTCCCCTTGCTCAGGTAGTCGAAGTAATGCTGCATCCACTCGTCTTCAATATCGCTCAATTCCCCGATTTCCAGCGTTATGGAGACAACCTGGGTGACGTTACCGGATTCGGCATGCCGGCAGACAATATTCAAGATGTTTTCCGTTATGGGCAGTTCGTGCATACAGATACGTCCGTTCGTCTGGTTTTTAAATTGTGCAGATCGGCTGCGCCGAAGACTTGCTGCTGTTTTTCAGAGATGGCTGTTATCTGAAAAGATATAATCCAGATCATTTGTTTTTTAAAGGTAAAAAAAACGACAGGTGCAATTGGCCTTACGCGAAACAATATTATAATATACACAAATTTTGATGAACATAGGAAAAAGTCGATTTTTAGATGGTGCCGTAAAAAGTTCAAGATCAAGGCTTGCGTGATTTCGAAGAATGCAGAGTACTTATCCGTACGTAAAATTCTGAGAAATCACGCGCAGCGCAGATATTGGACTTTTTACGGTGCTATTAATTTTGATCTTGCACAATAAAGTGCAATAAACCCGAAGCGTTACATTGTATAAAATCGCCGGTTTTTGTACTCTCCGCCTTGACAAAGTGCAGGGCAATATTAATTTTTGTAACGATAGTACAGATCACAGCCACTGATATTTCAAAGTTCCTTGCCAAAGTCGTGTATCCGAAGCCGTATGCAATGATACGGGAAAGAGAACAGGAAATTTTCCTTTTTGGGCGTAACGGAACGTGACGATTCAAAAATGAAGCGTTTTTTATTTCTTCTGCTGATCATTCCACTTCTATGGGAAATGGCTGCAATGAGCACGGCAACTGCTGATGCAGCCGCATATCCCTATAGGATTGTTCGCGAGGCGGACAGCGGGAAAAAACGGATGCCGGTCATTGGTTTTATAGATTCCCACAAGGTGGCGGAAGGCCAGACGCTGATTGAAATTGCAAGGGAATATGGGCTCGGGTATAACCAGATGGTGCTGTATCACCCCGGGATTGACCCGTGGCTGCCCGAAACAGGCACTGCAATTGATATTCCATCCAAATGGATTCTTCCGCCCACGGTATACGAAGAGGTTGTTATCAATATTCCTGAAATGAGACTCTACCGGTTTTTTAAAGAGCACGATATGGTCAGGACCTATCCCATCGGTATCGGGAGGAAGGGATTTGATACGCCGATTACGGCAGCCCGGGTGGTCGAGATAATTGAGAATCCTTCCTGGACGGTGCCGCCGGCTGCACGGGAAAAATATGACAGAAAACTCATTCCGCCCGGCCCGGACAATCCTTTGGGAGATTATTGGGTCGGCCTGACCGCCGATGGCGTGGGGATTCATGGCACAAATTTTCCCTGGGGCGTTGGTCGCAGGGTAAGTCACGGGTGCATAAGGCTTTACCCGGAGCATGCAAGTCAGTTTCAAAAGGAAGTTGAAAAGGGAACCATCGTTGAAATCCTGTACGAACCCGTCAAGGTCGGCGTCAGGGGAAAGCTTGTTTTTCTGGAAGTGCATCCGGATATATATGGACGGATTCCGGATATGGAATCTCACGTATGGAGTATCATCGGGCGCATGGGAATAAAAGATGCGGTTGATCCGAAGATCGTCAGGCAGTCTGTCGCGTCCCCCAAAGGCGTGCCCGTGCGCATCAACAGAGAATTTTAAAAAATTTTTGCAGGTATTTTTTCTTGTGCGATTCCTGGCATGCACCGTAGAAGTGGCAGGGCAGCCTTTTCAAAAAAACATAAAAAAAGGAGATTTCAAATGGCAAGGAAAAGTATGATTCTGGCGTTTTGTGTTGTTTCGCTGATGGGGGCAGCTTTCCTCAGCGGTTGTGCCACGACGTCTCAATTGGAGGAAGTCAGGGCCTTGGCCGAGCAATCGATGAACAGGGCCGAAGCTGCCGCAAACCAGGCGGATATGGCCAACCAGAAAGCGGAAGAGTGCTGTGAGGATTCCAAAAAAACGGCGGAAGAAGCAAAAGCCGCTGCAGCAAGGGCGGAAGCGGCTGCGGCAAAAACGGAAAGGATTTTCGATAAAATTTCCGGAAAGTAGCAAGCTGCAAACCGATGCACTTGAATTTCCAGGCCTGGAAAAAAATGGCCATGGAAAAAACCGAATGGAGAAGAGGAGGAAGCGTTTTCTTCCTCCCTTTTTTGCATGGGGGTATGAGGTCGTCCATTCTTTCTGATTCATAGAATATTCTGCAACCAATGGGGTTTACCTGAAAACCGGAAAACTATATGTACCTTGAATACTACCATCTTTCACAAAAGCCGTTTCAGATAAACACGGATCCGGCCTTCCTCTGGCTTGGGGAAAAGCATAAGGAAGCCCTGGCCACGCTCCGGTACGGCTTGTATGAAAACAAGAGCTTTCTGGTTTTAACGGGCGATATCGGGGTGGGGAAAACCACCGTAATCAATTCGCTCCTCCAAATGCTTGATAAAAAAGACCGGGTTGTTGCGATCCATGATCCCGGCCTTGAAAAACTTGATTTTTTCAAGCATCTGGCCGATGCATACGGTATTCCCGGCAGCTATACTTCCAAAGGCGAATTTATTAATGCATTCAGTAAGTTTTTGCTCAAGAGCCATTACCGTGGCAGGCGGGTACTGCTGATCATCGATGAAGCCCAATTACTGACCCACGAGCTTTTGGAAGAAATACGACTTTTTTCCAACCTTGAAAAAAACGGCGTTAAGCTGATCAATATTTTTTTTGTCGGGCAGATGGAATTCAATGAAATACTGCTGCGCAAGGAAAACAAGGCGATACGGCAGAGAATAGCGGTTAATTATAATATTGACCCCTTAACCCTGAAGGAGACGGCAAAATATGTTGGATTTCGCCTGTCCGTCGCAGGGAGCAACAGAAAAATTTTTGATGCCGGTGCCATCAGGGAGATTTACCGCTTTTCCAACGGCTATCCGCGGCTGATCAACGTGATTGCGGACCGTGCGCTGCTCACAGGATTCACTCAATCCGCCAGACGTATAAATAGGGGGATTATACGGGAATGTGCAACGGAACTCGATATTTCGAGGGTGATGCTCCTTTCCGGGCAGCGCAATGGAAAAAATGGGAATGCGGATAGAAAATCCGGACGGGAAAATGAAGGCAGCCGGCTGATTTACCTGCTTTATCCTGTGCTTGTTGCGCTGATGGTTTTTATACTTTATTATTTTTCAGATGTTATACTTAATTTGTTTCCCGAAAGGATTCTCCTTTTTCTTTCCGGAATCAAATTGTAAATCCGGCTTTTTCGCCTACTGACATCCCGAATCCACCGTTTTCACGCTCAAAAACCGCATGTCCGGCAGTATCAGGCATGTCAGCGAGCCCCCATATACGGCCCCTGAATCAATTCCGATTTTGTCATGCATAATTACCGGCTTTTTATGAGCAAAATGTCCGAATATGATTTTTTTATGATCTTCAGGGAAAGATTGCGCCATGAATGTTTCCCTTTCGGCCCCTTTCTGAAAAAGATTCACTAAAAGATTCACTAGAACTTTCAGATTGTGATGGGCTTATTGAAGGCCTTGTTGCATCCGCTCATCCGGCCAGAGGGTGTCCGCTGGCGCTCGCTCGGCGAACGGTTGTGAAGTGAATTTGAAATGGTTCAAGAACATCAAGTTCTCCTTTCGTCATGGAGGCGTTGTAAGAGAAACACGATTTCCACAATCGACCGTTGCTGGGCTTGCGCACAGGCCCTTTCCAGCAGGGCCGGGTCGAGGAACGTCAAACGCTGATAGACGTTGTGCAGAGACTCCAAATCGTCCGCCCGAAACGAGGAGAGACCGCCGGAGCGGCCGAGATACGCGGCCAGTTGCTTGGCGAACTCCGCGAACGGCCAACGGCGATCCGCCGCCGCCAGGACGTCTCGATAATCGATGCCGCTACTACGACGCTCGATGTTCAGCTGTTGCTTGCGGATCAAGAGATCGAGGTAGTTGTGTTTCACTTTGGTCGGAGGAGAAGGTGGTGTGGAACATTGGTCTTCGTCTCGGCCTTCACGCTCCCAGCGCTGGCCGGTGCCCAGGTACTCACCATCGAGGGAATAGATCAGGACGCTGTTCAATTGGCAGGCTCTCCGGCAAGTTTCCGTCAATCCGCCCAGCCACGACAGCCAACGCCACACACTGCTGTGGGCCATCGCGGCGCCGCGATGGCCCACAGCAGTGTGTG
>JAWOAV010000050.1:0-3755 GCA_046498365.1 Desulfosalsimonadaceae bacterium | reverse complement strand
GCTGAAAGGATGCTACTCCCAAGGAAAAACCATTGAAGAATTATTGAAAAATATGCGGGAAGTGATTGAATTATGCCTTGAAGATGAGCCGGTTGTACAAAATGAATTTATTGGCGTTCAGAAAGTGAGCCTTAATAATGAACCAGCCAGTGTACAAAGCTGAATCCGTTCTAAAGGCCCTGCAAAATCATGGATTTTCCATTGTCCGCCAGAAAGGCAGCCATGTTCGACTTCGCCATTAAGGATGGTCGGGTCACAACGGTTCCATGTCACAGCGGACAAGATATCGGAAAAGGTCTTTTACGAAAAATAGTAAGAGATACAGAGCTTTCTATTGATGATTTAATGAAATAAATCAATGTGCCTCATTTTCTCCAGATATCGCCGCTGATTCACCCGATGGTTACGGATTCAACAAAGGCGTTGTTGACCCCGATAAATTTATGGGGCAAAGCGATTTCTTTCCTTGTCCACTTTTCCTGTTTCTTGTAAATTTCCACAATATGGGTCTGGGTCAGCGGGAAAAACTTGTCCCGGGATTTTTTTCTGAAAAGGCCGTAAAACGTACCGCTGATATCATAAAACGAGGTCCCGGCCATCCGTGTCAGGATATTTACTTGCTGGGGTTTTTCATTGCTCTGTTTGACCATGAAGGATGCTCTTTTCTTTTCCCCCTCGTCCCCCACGTTTTCGAGTTCATCATAAAAATAGATCACCTCTGATATTTTTATCTGAATTCTTTCAAATCGTTTGTAAACGGCAAAATCATCCACGTAAAGCGTCACGTCATGCATCATCAGGGCATTTTCATAGCATTTTTCATCCGGGTTGCGCCAATAGACATTCGAACTGTTGAGAAGATCCGTAGTTCTGAAGGTTTCACTCGGTATATCGATCTTTCCGGAATATCTTCTTCCCATGGAAGTAATGATGCTCAGCTCTCTTTGAAGAACGGCCATAGTCTTTCTCCCTTTGTTTGACCGGGTTTTCGAATGCGGGCATTGCCGCCCCTATGCCATCTATTCCTGCTCCCACGTGACCCGCAGCACCTCTTCCACCGTGGTGATCCCGGCCAAAAGCTTGCGGACCGCATTTTCCCGAAGCATTACCATGTTTTCCGACAAAGCCATCTCCCGGACCTTGCCAAGGTCGGTGTTTGCCGTAGTGATTTCCCGCATGCCACGGGAATACGGCATCACCTCGAACACGGACGTCCTGCCGTAGTACCCGGTTCCCCGGCACTTGATGCACCCCTTCCCCTGGTAGAGGGTAACGCTGCCTTCTTTCCCGGCATCCAGCCCCTTCATCACCAGTTCGTCCGCATCCATTTCATACGACTCAATGCACTTGGTGCAGATCTTCCGCACCAGCCGCTGGGAGATCACCCCCGTCAAGACCGCCTGCACCAGGAAATGCGGGATGCCGATGTCGAGCAGCCGGATAATGGCCGACGGCGCATCGTTGGTATGCAGCGTGGACAAAACCAGATGCCCGGTCAACGCCGCCTGCACCGCATTTTCGGCCGTGTCCAGGTCCCGGAGCTCCCCGATCATGATAATGTCCGGGTCCTGGCGCAGGATATTCCGTATAATGGAGGCAAACGTGATCCCCACGTTGGGGTTGACCGCGATCTGGTTGAACTCTTCGTGCACCATTTCAATGGGGTCTTCAATGGTGGTGGTGTTCACCTCGGGCGTGGACAGCCGCCGAAGCGTGGAGTAAAGCGTGGTGGACTTGCCGCTCCCGGTGGGGCCGCACACCAGCACCATGCCGTGCGGCCGGTATATCATGGAATAGTAGCGCTCCAGGTCCTCCCCGGTAAACCCCAGGTTTTCAATGTCCTGCAAAAGGATGTCCGGGTCCATGATCCGCATGACCATCTTTTCCCCGTGGGCCGTGGGAACGGACGATATGCGGATTTCCACCTCCACCCCGCTCTTGTCGATCTTCACGCGGCCGTCCTGGGGGCGTCGTTTTTCCGCCATGTCCAGCCGGGACAGGTTCTTGATGCGGCTGATAATGGCGGAATGCACCTTCCGGGGGAGCCGGTACACGGTGTGCATGACCCCGTCGATGCGCATGCGCACCAGCACGTCCTCGCGCTTGGGCTCGATGTGGATATCGGATGCCCGCTGGTCGAATGCGTAGCTGAACAGGTGGTTGACCGCGTTGACGATGTGCTGGTCGTTTGCAGGCAGCTCATCCGGGGATTTCAGGCGGACGTACTGTTCCAGATTGCCGATGTCCACAATCGGGGCGGTAAACTGATGCTCGGCCGCCGCAATGGAGCGCTTGAACCCGAAAAACTCGTTGATCAGCCGGACGATGTCGGATTTTGCCGTAACCACCACGTCCACCGGCATCTGGGCCACGCGGGATACGTCCTCGAACACCTCGCTGTTAAAGGGGTTGGGCGTGGCCAGCACCAGCCGGCCGTTTTCCTTTGCCACGGGGAGCACCAGGTGCTTCATGGCAAAGTTGCGGGGAATGGTGGTGGTCACCAGGTTGAGATCGAGCTTTACCGGGTCGATCTTTTTATAGGGGTGCCCCCATTGGGCAGCAAGGGCGTGAAAAATCGCGTCCTCGTCCAGCGCCAGCCCCGGCTCGTCCGCCCGGAAAAGGTTGAGCGATACAATGGCGTCGATGATCGACACGGGGTTGTCAATCCGGTAGGCATCCAGCCCCGGCCCCCTTTTTTCCTTTTTCTTCGCCTCGATCTGCCCCTTGATCCGGTCCCTGTTGTCAAATATGTCTTTGGCCTGCTCTTTTGTGATCAGACTGTCCTTGACCAGGGCGAGGCAGACGAAACGGTCCGACAGGGGGTGAACGGGTGCGGACGGCTTCGGCCGGGCGTTGTGCGCTGAAGAATCCATGAAATCACTCTTCAAACCGGGCATTATACGCTTTCACCCGCTCTTCATGGGCTTTCAGCTTTTCCTGGTACGCCCGGATCCGGTCGTTAATCTGGTCAACCTTCTCCCCGTACGCCTCAAATTCGGCAAGGGGGGCATCCTCATCCGGAGGATCGCCGATCTGCGCTTTTTCCTCCTGGATGCCCTCGTATTCGGTCTGGAGTTCGGCCTGCTCGCTGCGCAGGGCCTCCCTTTTTTCAACAAGGTCGGCATCATCATTTTCCGGCTGGTCGCCTTCCGCCTGGTCACCGGCGTCGGCATCCACGGCCGCCTCTTCGGTTTCTTCAGGCGGCTCCTCCTCTTCGGAAGGTGTGGAATAATCCGGAACTTCCTGAATCCGCCGGATGTTTTCACGCTTGTCTTCCGGGACGGTTCCCAGATCGTCGGTAAAACGGATGTTGCCGTCGGCATCCCGGTATTCGTAGAGAACGCCGGCTGCGGGCGCGGCAACGGACAGGACAAAAATCACCAGTAACACGAAGGGTAGATAACGCATGGGCGGGCTCCTTTTTATAGGCTGTACCCTGTGACAAGGAAAAGATCTTTTTTGCCGTTTGTATTGTATACCACTTTTGTTTCCGGATTTCAAAACCGAAAAAAAGCCATGAAAGGCGCAGAAAAAACCCGGTTGAGCATTTCCTGCGCCTTCATGGCCTTGTTTCTTGAAGCACCCGCCTGCCGGCGGCATTCATTGGCCGTTACCGGTCGCGCCACCCGGTGATACGGCTTCTTTGCAGGTCCGGATCATATTCGAATATCCACTGCTGGGCGGTATCCAATTGCAAAATCCCGTATTCCCGGTTTCCGCCGCCGGTGTGGAAGGTAATCGTTGACGCCGGCGCC
>JAWOAV010000094.1:0-7642 GCA_046498365.1 Desulfosalsimonadaceae bacterium | reverse complement strand
GGGTTTCGGAACTGGTTCCAGTCGGTCAATGCAGCCAGTCCATCCGCTCCGTCGAGCATGTCATATTGGTTGGCAGCGCTTTCAAAACCGGGATTGCCCCTGAAATAGGCACGGGCGTTTTCCCCTGCGACCGGGTCATAGCCCCGTACGCGCATACCGGCGTCAATCAGGGCGGAGGAAAGGTATATGGCGGACGAATCGCGGATATCGTCCGTATTGGCCTTGAACGACAGCCCCCATACCGCGATGGTTTTTCCTGCAACGCCGCCCTTGTCCGAGAAATAGGTCTTGATCTTTTCGACCATCCGGAACTTCTGCTGATAATTGACCTCTTCAACGGCCGTCAGCAGACCTGGGCGATAGTTTACGTTAAGTGCGGTCTGAATGAGCGCCTTGACGTCTTTCGGGAAACAGGACCCCCCGTATCCCAGGCCCGGATAAATAAAATGATACCCGATCCTGTGGTCCGATCCAATGCCTACCCGTACATCCCGTATGTCCGCTCCCACGCTTTCGCAAATATTGGCCATTTCATTGATAAAGGAAATTTTCGTGGCAAGCATGCAGTTTGCGGCATATTTGGTCATCTCTGCGCTTCTCACCCCCATGACGATCAGCTTCTCCCGGCTCCGGGCATAGGGCGCATACAGATCAGAAAGCAATTCGGTAGTGTCCGCGTTATCGGTTCCCATGATAATCCGGTCTGGCTTCATAAAATCATTGACCGCATCCCCTTCCTTTAAAAACTCCGGGTTGGACACCACGTCAAAGGGGATATCGACCTGCCGGCGTTTGAGCTCCTCTACGATAATCTCCTTCATCGCATCCGCGGTCCCCACGGGAACCGTGGACTTGTTGACCACGATCTTGTAGTCGTTCAGGTGGCGTCCGACCTGTCGGGCCGCCTGGAAAACCGCCGACAGGTCGCATGACCCGTCCGGATTCGGCGGTGTGCCCACACAGTTGAAAACAAACATCGAATCAACCATGGCCTCTTCAAGCGAAGTGGTGAAAAAAAGGCGTTTTTCAGCGACATTTCTGCGGACAATCTCCACAAGTCCGGGTTCATATATATGAATATCCCCGTTTTTCAACCGATTTATGACTTCTTCATTGATATCCACGCAACATACGTGGTTCCCGGTTTCAGCGAGACAAGCTGCTGAAACAAGACCAACATAACCTGTTCCTACAATACAGACTTTCATCGCACATACCTTTTGGCTTGGTGCCTGGGACGAGAATCGAACTCGTACGAGGACATGCCTCAAGGGATTTTAAGTCCCTTGCGTCTACCTGTTCCGCCACCCAGGCAGGCACCTTACATAGAGGGTGTTCTAACAATTTTAGTGATTCACAGGCGAGATAAAAAATGCTATCGTTGATACCATTGGTTTGCATCTGCTCATTTTCGGAATGCACTATGCACCGGTTTTCCTTGATTGAAAATCCCGGTAAAGCGTGCAGCGCCGTACCGGGAAACCATAAAACCACCTCGAAAAAGGATCCTTTATGGTACGGGCATCATTAGCACCGGAAGCAAACAAAGTCAAGATGCAAGATGATCAACGGCATGTCAAGGGGCAACTGACAGGAGCGTGAAGTTTTCCAGCATACTACCGGATAATCGCCATTGGCTTTTACCGGCGATTCATACCAAAAAGTAGATACCGTGGCATACAAAAATTCCATCCATCAACTGAATGGACAGATCAAAAAACGGTTTCGTATGGCCAGTTTCGCCCGGGCGGGCAAGTGGAGCCTTTTTTTTGTTCTTATCGGTATTATCGCCGGTACCGGTTCCATCCTTTTTCAATCCCTTTGCCAGTTGGGCACATCGGTGTTCCTGGACTGGATGGCGGGGTACCGCCCCCCGGTAGCTGCCGGTGAGCACCACCTTCTTGCCCCCTCAACGACCGTTTTCAACCGATGGATACTGCTCTTTCTGCCTGCAGCCGGGGGGCTGCTCAGCGGGTGGATCGTTTACCGGTTCGCTCCGGAGGCAGAAGGGCACGGCACGGATTCCGCCATCGAGGCCTACCACCAGAAAGGCGGACTGATACGCGCACGGGTGCCGATTGTAAAAACCATTGCCTCCACTATTACGCTGACCACTGGCGGGTCCGGTGGGAAGGAAGGACCCATCGCGCAGATCGGGGCGGGTTTTGGTTCCTTTATGGCGACGAAACTCAAACTCTCGGAACGCGAGCGCCGAATCATGCTGGCCGCCGGGATCGGCGCCGGCGTGGGAAGCATCTTCCGGGCACCCCTGGCCGGTGCGCTGTTCGCATCGGAGGTGCTCTACAGTGATCCGGATTTTGAATCCGAGGTCATCATCCCCGCCGGAATTTCATCCGTGGTGGCCTATTGCCTCTACAGTCTCGTGTTCGGCTGGGGAAGCCTGTTTCATTCCCCGCAGTTTCGTTTTGAAAACCCTTTGGCACTCGGTCCGTATATCGTGCTGGCGCTGGTCCTTTCCGGGTTGAGTTTTTTTTACGTCAAATCCTTTTACGGCGTGCGGGACCTGTTCCGGAGCATCCCGATTGCAAATCATTTCAAGCCGGCCATCGGCGGGATGATCACCGGAATGGTCGGTTTTTACCTTCCCAGCACCCTTGCCTTCGGCTACGGATACGCCCAGCAGGCCATTTTTAACGAACTGGCCATTTCCGTTCTTCTGGCCCTGGCCCTGGGGAAAATTATAACCACATCCTTTACCATCGGTTCCGGCGGCAGCGGCGGCGTTTTCGGCCCTTCGGTCGTCATCGGCGGCGCCATGGGGGGCGTGGTGGGGAAGATCTTCCACGGAATCATTCCGGGGATCGTCACGAATCCCGGCGCGTTTGTGATCGTGGGCATGGCGGGCTTTTTTGCGGCCGTTTCCAATGCCCCTATTTCCACCATCATCTTTGTGAGCGAGATGACCAATTCCTACGAACTGCTGCTCCCCAGCCTGTTTGTCTGTTCCATCTGCTACGTCTCTTCCCGTCGCTGGAACATTTACAAACAACAGGTCAAAAACCGCGTTGCGTCCCCGGCGCATACCGGCGAATTCATGGTGGACGTGCTTCAGTTGATCAAGGTACAGGATTTGATGCACCTTGTTCACGAGGTGCAATCGATTCCCGAGCATATGCGCTTCCAGAATTTCAAGCTGTTTTTCTCCCGAACCAAACAGCATTATTTTCCGGTCATGGACAAAAACAACCGGATGGTTGGCATTTTTTCCAGTACGGATATCCGGGGCGTTCTTTTTTCCCCGGAAATCGAGAATTTGGTTGTCATGCGTGACATTGCAACGGCCAACATCATTTCCACTACTGCATCAGAGGACCTGAACCTTGTGCTCCAGAAGATGACGACCAGAAACATCGACAGCCTGCCGGTCGTTTCCGAAGACGACCCCCAACAGCTGCTGGGTATGCTCGACCGCCGGGATGTAATCGGCTTTTACAACCGGCAGGTACAGCAGCTTAAAGCGGGCGGGGGAAAAAACAGGGCGCACGCATAGATTTTCGTCACTTTTCCGGTTTCTTTGCTTCTTGTAAAAACCAAGTGTATCTGCTACGGAAGCGCCATGTCAAAAACCGCTGCCATTTCATCTTCTATCATATTGGCTTCTGCGTCTCCGCGTCGGATACGCATGCTTGAAAGCCTCGGGATCGATTTTACCGCTGTGGAAAGCGGCGTGGATGAAGAAGTCGCTTGTTTTGAAACCCCTGATAATTTTGTACGGCTGCTTTCCATTGCCAAGGCGGACGCCGTATCGCGGATGCATCCGGCGCACTGGGTAATCGGGGCCGACTCCATCGTCACGATCGACGACATTATACTCAACAAACCGTCAACACCTGCGGAGGCGCAATCCATGCTGACCCGCTTAAGCGGGCGGACGCACCGGGTGCTGACGGGGTACAGCATTTTCCGCCAAACTGTTGGACACCGTTTTACGGACGTGGTAACTTCCGAAGTAACGTTTAAGAAACTTCGTAAAGTGGAAATCGAATGGTATACCAGTAGGCGGGAGCCGTATGACAAGGCTGGCGGTTATGCCATCCAGGGGATCGGGGCGTTTATGATCAGCCGCATCAACGGATCCTACACAAACGTGGTGGGACTCCCCCTTGCTGAAGTAGTGGATCATCTGGCCGCTTGCGGCGCCATGCCGCGATAGAGGCCCGCCGCAAAAAAGGCCCCGCACAAAATTCTACCCGGGCAACAGGTTATGGAAACAGTGGCCAAACGACTGGAACGGATCAGGGAAAAAATCGCCGAAGCCGCCCTGCGTTCCGGAAGAAATCCCGAAAGTGTGCAAATCGTCGGCGTAACCAAAACCGTCCCCGTGGAACGGATTGCAGAAGCCGTGCGGGCCGGGATACGGATATTCGGGGAAAACTATGTCCAGGAAAGCCTGCAGAAAATGGAGGCGCTGGCATCCCCGGAAATATCCTGGCATTTTATCGGGAGACTTCAGTCCAACAAGGCCAGGCATGCGGTTTTGCGTTTTGAACTGATTCACTCGGTTCACAGTGAAAAACTGGCCCGGGAAATCGACCGGCAGGCAGCAAGGCTAAACCGGGTCCAGCCGGTTTTGCTCCAGGTGAACACCGGGGAGGAAACAAGCAAAACCGGTGTCATGCCAAACGACGCCATGGACCTGGTCAAGCGCGTCAGCCGGCTTCAAAACGTATCGATCCGGGGCCTGATGACCATGCCGCCTTTTTTTGACGCTCCCGACAGGGTCCGGCCTTTTTTCCGGGCGCTCCATGACCTGAAAAAGAGAATCACCGATGCCGGCTTGGAAAATATTTCCATGGAGCACCTTTCCATGGGGATGACCGGGGACTTCGAAGTTGCGGTGGAAGAAGGGGCAACGCTCGTGAGGATCGGAACCGCCCTTTTCGGGAAACGACAATGAAAATCCTTCTCCATACATGCTGCGCCCCCTGCGCCATATACCCGGTGGGCCGTCTGCGCGAAACGGGGTTTACGGTCATGGGTTTTTTTTACCGCCACAACATTCATCCCTATACCGAATGCCTGCGACGAGAGGAAACCCTTCGTGAATACGCCTCGGAAATCGACATGAAGATGATCTTTCAGCAGGAGTACGATCTGGAGGGCTTCCTGCGGAAAATGGCCTTCCGGGAAACGGAGCGCTGCCGCATCTGCTACCACGAGCGGCTGTATACCGCCGCGAAGCTTGCCAAAAAAGGCAAATTCGACTGTTTTTCCTCCACCCTGCTCTACAGCAAATTCCAGAAGCATGACCTGATCGCCGATATCGGAGAAGCTGCTGCAAAGTCTGCTGGCATACGATTTTATTACGAGGATTTTCGCAAAGGCTGGGAAACCGGCCGCGACATATCCCTGGAGAGAAAAATGTACCGCCAACAATACTGTGGCTGCATTTACAGCGAAAAACAGCGCTACTATCGCCGCTCGAACGAATCATGAACGATCTGCCCGCATAAAAAAGGGGCACCCCGGGGATACATGTTCGGAAATTTCATATACTTTATCGTCGCACTGCTGATCTACACGACCTACCAGCCCCCGGACACGCCTGACGTACCTTTTTACCAGGCGCTGCTGATGCTTTTGACATTGTCCTTCGCCTTTGCGGCGCTTTCCAGGCTGCTGTTCAACAAACTGGAAAACGCATATGATCGGGGCGAGGTGCAGCGGGTGGAAGAGCCGTTCAACGGACTGCTTGCACGGCTGTCCATCCTTGCCATAGGGGTCTTTGCCCTTGTGATCTACGTCATCAACCTGGGTGCGTACATGCAGTCCATCCGGATATTCCGGATGTTTCCCACCCTGGAGGCGATTTTTTTCCTGGGGCTTTTTCTGATTTACCTGTCCATTGTCTGGGCATCGGCATACGACCTGTATGAAAAGCTCAACCGGAGCGGCGAGACCCGCGCAAAGTACGTTACCTCCCATATTTCCTTTTCCATACCGGTGCTTCTTCCCTGGTTTTTCCTTTCGGTCATTGCGGATTTCATCATCGCCCTCCCCTTTGAAACCCCGAAAAATTTCCTCATGTCTACCGGTGGGCAGACTACCTATTTCCTTGTCGTCCTGTTTGTCATCGCCATCATCGGCCCCTGGCTCATCCAGCGGTTCTGGGGATGCAGGCCCCTTGCACAGGGATATACACGCTTTCGGATCGAACACATGTGCAAAAAGGCACGGATACGATACCGGGATATCATGATGTGGCCGCTGTTCGGCGGCAAAATGATTACAGCGGGCGTCATGGGCCTGGTGAGCCGCTTCCGGTACATACTGGTCACACCGGGGCTGATTCAATACCTCAACCCGGTGGAAATCGACGCGGTAATCGCCCACGAGATCGGGCATGTCAAAAAAAAACACCTCGTTTTCTACCTGTTCTTTTTTGTCGGTTACCTGGTCATTGCATTTTCCACCATGGATCTCATCATCTGGATGATCCTGTACGTGAACGCCGTGTTCGGATGGTTTCAAGCGCTGGATAACGGCGGATCCGCTACGGTCCCCATTATGTTCTCCTTTGCCATGATACTGATTTTCCTCTTGTATTTCCGGTATATCTTCGGATTTTTCATGCGCAATTTCGAAAGACAGGCCGATATTTACGTTTATCAGCTCATGGATTCGGCCCGGCCGCTCATTACGACGTTCAAAAAAATCGCCGCCGCAAGCGGCCAATCACCGGATCAGCCCAATTGGCATCACTTTTCCATTAACGAGCGGATCAATTACCTCAATAAATGCGAACACAGCAGGAGATGGATCGACCATCACAACCGGAAAATCCGCGCAAGCATCCTGATATATTTCCTCGTTATGATCCTGATCGGCTGGGGGGGGTACTCGCTTCATGCCGGGGGAGCCGGCCAGGTGATCTCAACGAACCTGTTTGAACGGCTGATCCATCAGCAGATTGAAAAGGATCCGGAAAACCCAGAACTGCATCTGGCCCTGGCCGATATGTACCAGGGAATCGGCGACTTTGAACGGGCGGTTGCCTTCTACAAAAAAACGCTCTCGCTGGCCCCGGATAATGCAATGGCATTGAACAACCTGGCATGGCTGTATGCCACTTCCAAAGATTCCCGTTTTTTCAGGCCTGAAAAAGCCCTTGAACTCGCTCTCCAGGCCGCAGAGATCTCTCAAGAGGCCCATATACTCGATACCCTTGCCGAAAGCTACTACGCCAACGGCCGATACGCCGAGGCGCTGAAAACCGGAAAACAGGCCCTGTCCCTTGCAACCGAAGACAGAGCGTATTACAGAAGGCAGTTGAAAAAATTCGAGGAGGCGATGGAAAGGCCCTTTACATCAAGATTTGTGCATCATCTCTGCTAAAAAATAGATCATAGAAGGGGACAATCGGATTTTTCCGCGGAAAACAATTGATTTTATTGCGTCAGAATGTCGGTTTTTAAATTATTTTGGACAGCGGTGTAAAAATGATTATGATCATAAAAGTTGATGAATTCGTAAAAAGTTGTTTTCAGACGGCTTTGTAAAATGTTCAAGATCAAGGCGCGTGGAATTTTTGAAGAATCGATAGTACTTCGCCGTACGTGAGATTCTTCAAAAATTTTGCGCAACGCAGATATTGGACTTTTTACGAAGCCGTCAAAGTTTG
>JAWOAV010000193.1:0-35537 GCA_046498365.1 Desulfosalsimonadaceae bacterium | reverse complement strand
TGAAATCGTTGAGCGTCAGTGTCAGGCCCATACCCACCATCACGAAAAAAAGCATCAGGATAATGGATATCTTGAAAACGCGGTCGTATAACAGCTGGGTGGGTCTCTCCTGGAATCTCGCAAAATTGTATGTTTCCCCGTCGACCACGCCTTCTTTCTCCAGCAGCATGAAATTGAGCTTCATGCCCATGAGGTCGGAAAGATTGCTGTAGGGGGAATCCTCTCCTGGCGAATCAATATCCGCTTCTTCGGGTACCGAAAGGATGTAAAGCTCGCCGGTGGTGTTTCGGACCAGGTAAATGCCGGTTTCATCATTTGTCCCGCCGGCCTTTTCCGCTTCCAGATACCGCAGGTGCCCTTTAAACTCGGCTTCATCTGCTGTTTTCCAGTCAAGGGCCCTCGATGCGGTCTTCAGTTCATGAAACAGGGAGAGGTCTTCCGCGCTTCTGGCAATATGAGAGAGCTTTGTATACAGGTTCTCACTCCCAAAGGCGGAGGAGAGTGTGCACAAGAAAAAGACCAGGAAAAGAAGCGCCGCAAGAGGCTTGCCAGCGCCGGGGAATTTCATTAACCGAAGAGTACGAACCATTAGAGCCTCCTGATAGTAGGTTGTAAACCGCAGGCACGCCATCACGGTGCCTGATGCAACAAAAAAACAACCTGAAATTCCAGCGTTGGCAAGAGTCGAAAGGACGCTGTCGTATATATGGGGAAAGCAAATGCCCTGCAAGTATATCATGGTAGAATCGTCTGTAATTCTACTTTAATACCACTATCAAAAGGGACATGCAAATGTTTTGTCGGCCAAACCATGCGCGGTGCGCCGCATGGCCTGTCTCGGCAATCCAATTGGGCAGGCCGGTTTATCTCACTTACTGTCCTGTTTCAAGGAAACGCCTCCGGCAGCAGGCAAAGTTTGATCATGGCTATTGCGAAAATTCCGGGCGGTAATAGGCGCCCTTTCGCCACATTTCCAACTGGTCGTCGTAGTGCTGCGCCATGAAGTGTCCGGATTGACCTCCGGCAATGACAGCATGGGTCTCTATGTCCGGGGTCATTACCGCGAGAAAACGAAGGCCCGCCGCAAAGTTCACCTGAAAGGGATCGGTTAGCGAGTACCCTGCCCGGCCAACGGTTTCGTAATCCCCGCCGTACGAATAAGGGCCTCGGCTGAAAAACGGACGCAGTCGTTTGTTTTTTCCCATTACATGCTCGAAGGAAACCGTCTGCAGGTCCTGCCACTGCCAGTCTTCAGGATCCGGGCCAAATGCTTCGGACAACTGGTCGATGGTGCGGATGTAGCTTTCCGCCAGGGTTGTGTCCATCCCGGCCCCAAACCACGCGGATTCCTGTTTCTCCAGCAGATAGTCGAGGGATTTATAGGCCATGTACCCCCTGCGGATAAACCGCCGGTAAAGGTCTTCCCCCATTTCTTCCCGGAACACGTCGGCCATGAGGGTAAGATACCAGTTCGCATAAATGAGCGGAGCAGCCTTTTCCGGAAGGCTGAGCGGATTTTTTTGCCAGTCTTTTAACAGTTTCAATCCGGTTTTATGAATATCCCGGTATTTGTCGGGGGACCTCTCTGCATGCGCTTCTATCTGCTCCATCCAAAAAGGGAGTCGTTCCGCGGCGTGCTTGTTGTACCAGTCCGTCTGCAGGTCTTTCATATCCGTCAGCGTAAGGGCATCGTTTGACGACAGAACTTCCTCGATGCGCATCATCCGGTAGGGGGACGCGTCGTCAATGGCAATAAGGTGCGGGTAGTCGTCTCCGGCCACGCGGTGATTGGCGGTGATAATATACCCCTGCGGCGGATTATAGAGCGCCGGCAATTCTCCGGACGGGATGAATCCCTTCCAGCCGTAGCTGCTATCCCACCCCGGTGACGGAAGCAGCCCTTTCCCTTTTTTCCGGATGGGCAGCAGGCCGGCCGTTTGAAAACCGATATTCCCGAAAATGTCCGCATAAACGATATTCTGCACCGGTGCGGAAAAATGCGCCAGGGCGTCGCGGAACGCTTCCCCGTTTGCGGCGCGGTTCATCCCCATGACGGCGTCCACGGTGCTATTTTCCACGTAGTGTGCAGTCCATTTGAGGCTGACGGGCGGATCCGCGGAAATGAGGGATCCGTTCTTCGTGATGATCACTTCCACGATTTCCGGTTCGTCGCGCCCTTTTATACGGATTTCCTCGGACAGTACGTCAGCCGCGTACCACTGGCCGTCGCGGAAAAACCGGTGCGGATCGTCCGGATGCCGACGCTCCAGGAAAAGATCCTGCGTATCTCCGATATTGGTCATGCCCCAGGCAATCTTGTCGTTATGTCCGATGACTACCCCCGGCGAGCCGGGTATGGACCAGCCGTAGACCCGGAATTCGCCTTCCAGTTCGAGGCTGTTTTCAAACCATATGGACGGTAGCCCCAGGGAAAGATGCGGATCATTTGCCAGAAGCGCGCTCTTGCCGGACCACCGGTCCGGGCTCACCACCCAGGAATTGCTTCCGGACCTCGGCAGAAACGCCTCGATTTGCGAAAGGGCACCATGCTCCGGCATGTCCGCCCCCACCGGATGCTCCGCACTATGCGGTTCTGCCATGCTTTTTCGCCATATCACCGGCGTGTCCCAATCGTCATAGGGTGGCATAATTTCCTGGAAAAGCAAGGGCTCCAAAACATCCTTGAGCGCCATACGCAGCGATTCCTCCTGCCAGTTGGTCCCCAGATCATAGGCCATCAGCGCGAGAACACCGGCAATGTCGACAGCCCTCCATGGTTCGGGCGTAATCCTCAGCAGAAGGAGTTCCGGCGGCATTCGCCCGTCCTGGATCCGCGCATTGACCCCTTCTGCATAGCTCGCCATCACCGCCACCCCCTCGGGGGATGTTTTTTCGAGCACCCGGCGGGCGATCCGGTCAAGTCCCAGGGTGCGAAGAAAACGGTCTGCGCCGACAAGATCCGGCCCCAGGACCTCGGACAGTCGTCCCTGAACCACCCGGCGGTTAAACTCCATCTGCCAGAGCCGTTCGTCCGCATGCACATACCCCTGTGTAAAAAAGAGGTTGTCGACCTCATTGGACCGGATATGGGCAACACCGCGATCATCTCGAACGACGCGCACCCGGGCGTCCATATCTTCGGCAAAGGCCGCCGGGTAACCCGGCAGGGACGATCGAAGCAAATAGTAGAGCGCTCCGCCACCCACAACCACGACCAGTAGGATAACCAACAGAAACAGGAGAATTGTTTTTCTGAAACGGCGCATCGTCTTGTCCACGGTAAAAGGGTTGTAAAGCGTTTTACGGACCAACGGCGGGACCGTGTGTAAAACCAGGTAGATCAATAGTAAACATTACACCTGCAATCAATCTATGGCAGGATTTGCCGTTCGGGTCAAGTTGCAAAAACGGGGGCACAGCGCCTCTGACGACAACCGGATGGAACAACAACCGACGATGGAGAATTTAAAACTTGAAAAAATCGGAAAACACGGGCAACATTCTCCTGCAATCCACTTTCGAGGTCCTTGCAATTGAAAAACATACTCCCGACATTGATCATCGCCCTTTTCGCCGCTGTTTTTTCCTTTCCTGGCCAATCAGCAGGTCATGGCATCGGGATTGACCTCATCAAATTGGTCGATGAAAACCAGGACGGCGGTATGTGGAATGTTCACGGCCAGGCAGGAATCGGCGGCGATTTCGCGCTGGCCCTTGGATACGCCAGGGGGGATGCGCTGAGCATCGTCGAGGTCGGTGTGAAATACTACTTTGGCCGCTACATGAACAGTCCGTTTATTCATTTGGGCGCAGGCCACTTTGACCACGACGCGGGAAGCGATGCGGGGTTCATCGGGGCGCTGGGACTGGAGCGAATGCTGACCGCGCATATCGGGTTTTCCAGTGCCGTCAAGATCACCACTGGTGCGGACCATGATTATCTCGGTTATCCCGAATCCCCCATATTCCAGGCGACCTTCAGCCTCATGCTCGCTTTTTGACCCGCTTTCAGGCCCTGTGGTGATCCAACCGCGTCAATCCATGGTTACGCAGTTTCTTCCGGCCGCCTTGCTTTTATACAAAAGCATATCGGCTCGCTTTAACAGGCTTTCCACCGTGTCATGGTCCTTGACGAGGGTTGCGCCGATGGAAACCGTTACATGCAGCTTTTCCCCTTCGTGCACGATGTAGGCCTTTTCTATGAGCGAACGCATCCGGTTGGCCAGGTCCGCCAGTTCTTTGACATTTACGTTGCGCAGGATACCGATAAATTCCTCACCCCCCCAGCGGCCGTACAGGTCAAACGGGCGAGAATTGCCGGCAAGCGTGTTGGCGACGAACTGAAGCACCTTGTCCCCTACCCCATGGCCAAGGGTGTCGTTTACGGCTTTAAAGCAGTCCAGGTCCATAAACAAAACACCGAAGGTAGCGTTGTAGCGTGTTTTCTCATCGAAGCGTCCCTCGAGTTCCTTTTCGATATACCGCCTGTTTGCCAGTTGCGTAAGGGGGTCAAGGTAGGAGAGTTTTTTAAGCTCTTTTATGTGCAGTTCATTGACCGCCAGATTGCTGATGTCCGCAAAGAGTTCTATTGCGCCGACAATCGTTCCGTTTTGATCCCGCAGGGGGCTGACGCGAACCGATACCGGTATTTGGTGTCCGTTCTTGTGGTGCATGTACACATGGGCTTCGCGCAGTTTCCCGTCGGCGATGGTTTCGGCAAGCGGGCACATGCCGGTACAGAGGCTGTTCCCTTCCTGGTCGACATGGGTAAGTACATTGTCCGAACAGGATTTCCCGACAACCTCGTCTGCGGAAAAACCCGAAATCCGCTCCGCCGATTTATTCCAGTAGGTTATGGTTCTGTTGGTATCTACAAAGTACAGCCCATCGTGAAGATCTTCCACAATCTGTTCATACATTTCCTGATTAAGCTTCATGAGGGGGAGTGCTCCTGGAATCAAAAGACAAAACCAACCGTGGCGCTCTCTGCTGTACCACGGGCAAGCCGCGCGGTCGGCATTGGACGGCGTTTATACGAAAAAAAATTGTGCAAAACCTTCTTATAGAAAGCAGAAAGGGGGAACGCCCTCCCCGAAGGCAATCATGGCTCATGAAGCACGTCCATGAGCGCCTCGCTGTACTCCGGTTTTTGGATCATCTCCCGCAGCCCGCGCAATGAATTGAGCGGCGTATCCAGGGTATGGGCGTTCACAAGCTGATGGGGAATATTTCCGCCGGGGTCTACGTGGGTTACATAAACAACTTCAACCTTTCCGTTCTGCTTCGGCGCAAACTGCCACGTGCTCGTCATCTTCCGTATCCGGAAATACCCTTCCTGCTCGGGGTAGGCTTCAGGCCTGGCCTCCACGTCAATGGTCACCTTTCTCGTATCCGGGTCCACCCGTAATTTCGAATGCAGGACCAGGTCGCGATTCGACATCGGCCAGGGAACCCCCTGGGCCACATAGATAATACGCTCGGTATCGCTTATCCGTTCCAGGGTTCTGGAGCATTCCACGTTATGCATCCACCGGGAAAACGATTCCACATCGGCCATCAGGCTGACCAGGGCGTCAAGGGACGCGGTAACCGTTGTTTTTCCCTTGTATTCCTTAATCGGAGAGTGTTCGACGCTCCTGGTATATACCAGGATGTCGTTTTCGGGATCCTCTTCAGTTTTCTCCCAGTTTCCAGCGCCAAAAAGGGGCATCGGTAAAAAAAAAGCGAAAAAAACGACAGCGATGATTAAAAACCGTATTGACTTGATCATAATACCCTTAATTGTCAAACTTCCAGTTAATCGTTCTCCGTCATCGCCGTCGACCGGCAGGAATGCGCGGCAACAGGCGCTGCCGCTTATACCTGTCAACCCAACCAGACGGGAATACATACGGACGGAAATACTTTTTTTGAATATTTTGTCATATTCCTGTATCATAGATTCTCAGCAGAGACAAATGCGATGTTCAGGGATATTCCCTCTCGCCCTTTTACTGGAGATTCGCATGACGGAAAACCATTCCTCCCACAGGGACGGCATGTTCGGCAGTCAATCCATTCCGGACTTCCATCGCCAGCGCCCTGAAATCCTGGAAAATGCCCCTATCGGTTTTTTCGTATCCACGCCGGCTGGAAAATTTCTTACCGTCAATCCGGCCATGGCAAAAATGCTGGGCTATGACACGCCGGATGAATGTGTTACCTCGATATCGGACATTGCCACTCAAATCTATTCAGAACCCACCCGAAGAGATCATTTCAAGCACATCCTGGAAACCAAGGGGGAAGTGTTTAATTATGAACACCAGTTGATTCGAAAAAACGGTGCATTGTTGTGGGTGTCGACCAACGCAAGAGCGGTAACCAATTCCCCTGGAAGGACCTCATACTACCATGGATTTACCACACCCATTGAGGACCGCAAAAAGGCGGAAGAAGCCCTGCAGGAAAATTCACGGCTGCTCCAATACATTATGGACAATATTTACGAACTGGTTTCCTTGACTGACACAGACGGCAATTTTACGTTTCTGGCCAATTCCCATAAAATTCTGGGATATGACCTTGACTCCCTGGTCGGCCGGAATGTCCTGGAATTTGTCCATCCCGAGGACCTTCCGCACCTGTCGAGCGTTTTCAGGGAATTCGTTGCCCGGCGGGAAACCTTCCGGCAGGCAGAATACCGTTATCTGCGTGCGGACGGCAGCCATCTCTGGTTTGAAACCATCGGGCGATGTATTCTGGATCAAAACGGGGAGCCAAAAGAACTGCTTTTCAGCACAAGGGATGTCACGGAACGGAAAAAAACGGAGCAGGCACTGCGGGATAGTGAAAACCGGGCAAGGCGCCAGCGTGCGGCCGTCGCAAAGATGGTGCTTGACGAATCGATTTTTACCGAGGAAATATCCGAATCGCTCAGGCGGATCACCGAGATTCTTAGCGAAAGCATCGATGTGGCGCGGGCCTCTGTATGGATGCTTTCGGAGGATTCTACTGAATTGAACTGCATCTCTCTTTTTGAGGCGAAAACCAAGCAACACAGCAGCGGAGACGTCCTGAAGATTACCGAATTCCCGGAATACTTCGACGCTATTTATTCAGAAAGCCGGGTTTATGCGGAAAACGCGCAAACCGATCCGAAAACAAAGGGATTAACCCGGAACTACCTTGAACCAATGGGCATCACTTCTCTCCTTGATGCCGCGGTTATTGTTGAAGGATCGCTTGCAGGGGTTGTCTGCCTGGAACACATCGGGCCCGTTCGACAGTGGTATTCGGACGAAGAAGCCTTTGCCAGCATGGCCGCATCCATCGTCGCCCAAGTGCTCACCAATGCCCGGCGAAGGCAGGCCGAAAAAGAGCAGGAGAAGCTTGAAGATCAGCTGAACCAGGCGAGAAAAATGGAATCCGTGGGGCAGCTTGCCGGCGGGGTGGCCCATGACTTCAACAATATGCTCAACGTGATCCTGGGCTATGCGGAACTGGCCATCGGAGAGGTGGACCCATCGTCTTCCCTGCACAAGAAACTGATGGAAATCCGCAACGCCGCGACGCGTTCTGCGGACATCACGCGAAAACTGCTGGCATTCGCCCGCAAGCAGGTAATCGAACCCCGCGTCCTCGACCTGAACGATACCATTGAATCGGGATTGAAAATCCTCCGGCGCCTCATCGGCGAGGATATTGACCTGACATGGCACCCGGACCCCGTTTTGTGGCCGGTCAAAATGGATCCTTCGCAAATCGACCAGATTTTGACGAACCTTTGCGTCAATGCCCGGGATGCCGTCTCCGGCACGGGAAAGGTAGGTATTGAAACGGGGAAAAGAACTTTTGATGCTGACTATTGCAGCCATCACGCAGGCTTTCTGCCGGGCGAGTATGTCATGCTTGCCGTGAGCGACAACGGCTGCGGCATGGACAAGCCGGTTTTGGAAAAGCTTTTCGATCCGTTTTTCACAACCAAGGAAACCGGCAAAGGTACCGGCCTGGGGCTTGCCACCGTCTACGGCATCGTCAAGCAGAACAACGGCTTCATTAATATCTACAGCGAACCGGGCCAGGGTACGGCGTTTAAAGTTTTTCTTCCCCGGCACAAAGGGCTTCAAGCCAGGCCTGCACCAAAACAGACGCAGAAAAAACAGCATCCGGGCTGCGGGGAATCCATCCTCGTGGTAGAGGATGAGCCAATGAATTTGGACATCTGCAAAACCATGCTGGAGAGCCTGGGCTACCGGGTGATGGCATCCGGCAACCCGGAAGAGGCCCTCGCCATGGCCGGCAGCCATGACGGCGAGATTCACCTGCTGATAACCGATGTGGTGATGCCGGGAATTAACGGCCGTGACCTCTCGGAGCGGATCCACACCCTTTACCCCGGTATCAGGTGCATTTTCATGTCCGGTCACACGGCCGACATGATTTCCCGGAAAGGGGTCCTGAACGAAAAGGTAAACTTTATTCAAAAGCCCTTCACGATTTCCGAGTTGGCTGCAAAGGTCCAAACGGTGCTCGCGAAAAAAAAATGAGCCCAACCTTTCGGCCCGTTTTATTCCGACAGCATGGTTTTGATAATTTTAAGCATTTCCTGGATATGATATGGCTTTTGCAGAAAATAGAAATCCTTTTCCCGCATCCTCTCGGGCCGGACGTTTTTTTCGGTATAGCCGCTTGACAGCAGCACCTTTGTGTTCGGAAACGACTGGAGATACACATCTGCAAAATCAATTCCGTTGCCGTCGGGAAGCACGATATCGCTGAACAGCAGGTCAAAATGCATATCTTGCTGCTCCAGGCACGCCTGCGCACGGGCGATGGTTTCCACCTCCGTGACGGTGTATCCGTTCGTTTTCAGCGCGTGCGTGACCACGTCGCGGACCTCCGGCTGGTCTTCGACCAAAAGGACCCGCTCCCCGTTTCCACGCCATGGACCGATTCCCCCGGCGGTGCTTGTTCCTTCCCCTGTGGGCCGGTCTTCCGCACCTGCGTTCGAAACAGGGAGATATATGGAAAAAGTGGTGCCGCGGTTCGGTTCGCTGTACACATTGATCCATCCGTTATGCTGCTTTATGACACCGTATACCACGGACAAACCAAGCCCCGTTCCCTTCCCCGCGGCCTTGGTCGAAAAAAACGGCTCGAATATCTTGTCTACTGTCTCCCGGTCCATGCCGCTTCCCGTGTCTTCCACAGTCAACCGGACAAATTCTCCCGGTTTGGCGTACCGGACCTGGCGGCAATAGGTTTCATCAATAACCACATTGGCGGTATTCAAGTGAAGGTGCCCGCCGTCGGGCATGGCATCCCTGGCGTTTATGACAAGGTTCATGATGACCTGCTCCATTTGCCCGTAATCCGCATTGATTTTCTTCACGTCCGGCGCCAGTTGGGTGGTGAGCCGTATGTTTTCACCGATCAGCCGGTGCAGCATCTTTTCAATATTTCCGACAACGTCGTTCATGTCCACGTTGACAGCCTCCAAGCGCTGCCGGCGGCCGAAAGCAAGCAATTGGCGCGTAAGCGCCGAAGAAGACGCCGCCGCGTTCCGGATATCCGCGAGGTGTTTTTCCAGGTCCGCAGGAAAGGATCGTTTCAGTTCGATCAGGTCGATGGATCCGATAATGATCATCAGGTAATTGTTAAAATCATGGGCAACGCCCCCTGCAAGCGTACCGATGGCCTCCATTTTCTGGGACTGGATCAACTGGGCCTGGGCAGCTTCTTTTTCCCTTTGGGCTTTTTTGAGCGCCGTCACATCGGTCACAATAGCCAGAAATCCAGAAAAGTTGCCGTCTTCATCATAAATTGGTTTGGGGGAGACGATCAGGGAGATCCGCTGCGAATCGTTACCGATGCCATCGATTTCAAATACATGCCGGTCCATCTCTTCCCATTTACCCGCCTCTTCCTTGACTTTTTGTTGATTGGCGTCATCTACGAATTCCATAACCGAGCGGCCGCATAACGCCTCTGCGGGATAACCAAAAATCCGGCAGATGGCTTTATTGACATACATGACGATAAGCCGGGAATCGGTAATCACCAACCCGTCGTTCATGGTTTCGATCAGCTTTTGATATTCCTCTCGCTGTTTTTGGGCCCGTTTTTCAGCCGCCCGTGTGGCTTCGAAAGAAATGGCATTTTCAAGGCAATTGGCGGCTTGGGTGGACAGCAGGGTGATCATCTCCAGGCGAACCGGCGTGAAGGCATGGGGCGTGAGGTTGTTTTCCAGGTAAATCACGCCGGTCAAATGCTGCTGGCGGATAAGGGGCATGCAGAGGACCGAGCGGACCTGATTTCTGTTGATATACGGATCACCGGAAAAGCGGCTCGACTGCTGCGCATCATCAAGCACGAGAGATTCCTGGGTTCTCCGGACATAGCTGACGACCCTGGCGCACAGTTCTGTGAAATCCTCAATCGGTACGGACGGCATCGCCCTAATGTCTCCGCTGTTTATATCTGCCCGGGCCTCGATCACGAAGCGGTCGTTCCGGTTCAGTATCAGAAAGGCCTTTTCTGCACCGGCGTTTTCAATGATCACGCGCATAAGCGTCACAAGCAGTTTTTCCAGCTGAATTTCGCTGGAAATGGCATGGGACATCTTCACAATGGCGCTCATGTCCAGCCGGTCTTCACCGGCGGCGGGCGCAGCGTCCGGTGCGGGGGCGCCAGGCGAAAAAGCAGTCGTTTTCCCGGCAGGCGCTTCAAGGAGTCCTCCGTATGTTTCCTCAAGCTGCTTGACCTTTGCATACGCCCCCCATTTCAAATAGAGTGCCCGAGCGCGGGCCAAAAAGGAAGCGGCGAAATCCGCTATCCCGCGAAGATGATAAAACCGGCCAAGGCATTCCGCAGCAAGGGCGCCTTCCTGAAGATATCCGTTGGCCAGGGCGCCTTCAACAGCCTTTTTGTAAAGAGCAATCGCCTCCTTGTCTTTGTTCTTGATCCGGGCCGTTTCCGCTTCCACCAAATGGCGTTTGTGAAGAAAATTCTCCGGTGCAAATGTCGACCATTGGCCCAGTCTTTTCTGGATTTTCGAGACCCGCAATAGAATTTTCCGCTTTTCCCGGCTGCCGGCCTCTTCGAAACAGCCGAGGTGAGCGAGCGCATCAAAAAAATATGCCGTCGGATAGATCAGGGAGCCCGCCCCCCCGTCAATATAGATCATAATTTTCCGTGCATACCGACAAGCTTCGACAGAATTTTCAAAAAGCACGTTCAACATTAGTTTCGCAAAGTAGAGGTGCATCAGGGAGGTTCGGTCGCTGGCCTCCTCGTGGAGGGTCTCCATGACCGTTTCATCATAGGCATTACCGATCAGCGAGCGTGGATCATCACTCACCCCCTTTGCATTGAACACAATCTGGTGATAGATACCGGCCACATGCAGGTTAGACAATTGGCCATGCCTGCGCAGGCTGTTCCGGTTATTTTCCAGCTCATCGCCAAGCACTCCCAGGGGAGCGCCCAGCAAAAAACGGGTGTATCCATGAACCATCATCGCATGACCGGCAAATTCGATATCGCCATGGGCCATGCCGCTGTTGACGGCATCCATAAGCGGTTCTGCTTCGCTGGCGGCGTGTTCTTTCCAGTGTCGCACAAATGTGTTGACTACCATAAGGGTGCGGGCCCTGTATTGCGGTGCATTGATTTTCGACAACAAAGATAGCGCCATCTGACCGAACCTGTAGCCTTTATTGATCCTGCCGAGCGTGCACAGGATAAATCCGTATCCGGCATATACATAAGGTGAAAATCCGCAGTTGCCGTGCAATAAAAACGTCCGCACCAGCCGGAAGATGATTATCGGAAGCAGATTCGGCGCGTTCCAGTAGGCCGTGGACATGATGGTGGCCATGATGTCCACCTGGGCCTGAACGGTCGGATCCGTCAATGCGGGGAGATTCAGGAAGTGTTTTGTGGTTTTGCCTCGGACAGCCAGCCGGGTTTTTACCATCTCCAATAGAATGCGGCCCTTCGATGGTTTCCGGGGAAATGCCGCACCCAGGGCGTTCAGTATCGCAAGCCCGTATTCAATAACTTCGTCGAGCCGGTTTTGCGCCATGAGCGAATGGAGACGAACAATGTGGACTTTCACCTCGTCATTGACGCAACGGGCATGTTCAAGAACCTCCCCGGCCAGCCGCTCCATTTCCTCGTAGGCGAGCGTCAGATAGGCGGCGTTGGCGCAGCCGGTATGGAGAGAAAGGGCAAGTTCGTAATGGGAGTCCCAGATGGATGTCGGCTTCCAGATGGCGGACCCTTTTTCAAGGAATTGAATACCTGTCTGAAAATAATGGAAGGCCGCCTCAAACGCCCCGGAAGCCAGGGCGCTCTCCCCGGCCTGCGCATTCAACCGAGCGGTCTGAATTTGCTCCTCCGCAGAGGAAACCCATTCATTGGCGATATTCAGGTGGTTAACAATATCGGCTGCATTTTCACAGGGCGCTTCCTCCGCCATGTTTTCCAGGAGATACCGGCCGATGGCATAATGGGTCTGCTTTCTGTCGTCCTCGGAAAAAAGCCGGTAAACCGCTTCCTTGATCCGGTCGTGGCAAAATACGCCGGTATCTCCGGAAAATACGACCAGGCCTTCCTCCCGTGCCGGGGAAAGATCGGCCACAACGTCATTTACCGTTTTGCCGTGACAGGCGGCAACGACCAGAAGCTCGAACCGATTTCCAAAACAGGCGCACACGCGCATCGTGTGACGGGTATCGTCCGGCAGTCGGGAAATTTTCAGGGCCATGAAATCAACCGCATTATCAGAAACCCGCATATCAGCAACCTTAGCAAGGCTCCATGAAAAGCCTGATTCCGGGTCCAGAGACAGGATCTTGTCTTCGTACAAAATTTTTAAAAACTGTAGGATATAAAAGGGATTGCCTTGAGATTTTTTAAAAATGATTTCGGAAAGGGCTCTTGTATCCGCGGGATTGCAATAAAGCACTCTTGCGATCAGCCGGTTGACATAATCCGGCGTCAGGGGTGGCAATGAAATCGATTGGATGGTCGCCCCTTTTTGTTCAATCTCGGCGAGACTCTGCATCAGTGGACGGGAGGCGCTCATGTCGTTGTCGTGATAGGCCCCGATGATCAGCAGAAACCCGATATCCGGCTCTCCGGCCAGCATTGCCAAAAAATCGAGGCTTGCCGGATCTGCCCACTGCAGATCGTCGATAAACATGACCAGCGGATGAACCACTGAAGCGCAGGATTTGACGAATTCCCGAAACACAAGCTGAAACCGGATGCTGGATTCCTCAGGATTAAGGGGGGCAACCGCATGGTGTTTTCCGATAATATGTTCAAACTGCGGTATGAGCTGGGTAAGCAGCGCCGCATTGTCCCCGAATGTCGCAAGAATCTCTCGTTTGCAGGCAGCCACCCGAACGTCGCTTTCGCAGAGAATTTGATTGGCCAGGTCAGTGAAGGCTTGAATTATTGGATAATACGGTATGTTGGGTTTATACTGCTCCGCTTTTCCTTCAATGAAATGGGCCTGACCAGCCCCAAGGGATTTCCGCAACTCCCGGATGAGCGACGATTTGCCGATGCCTGCCGCCCCGGAAACCAGGAACATTTCATTGGCCCCGTCACAGGTCCGGTCAAAAGCCGCCCTCAGCATATCGATTTCCGCTTCCCTTCCCATGAGCGTATCCGGCATGTGAAAACCGATGGGACGGTCCTGACGTCCCGGGATCACGTCTCTGATCGTTCCGCTTTCTTCGAATTGGCGTGCGCATTCCTGAAAATCCGCCATTACGCCGTAGCCGCTTTGGTAACGCTCTTCGAGCGTCTTGGAGATGAGCTTCATGACGATTTTGGATATAACGGCCGGCACCATGGCGCTTTTTTCTTCAGGGGTCGCAGGCTGACGGGCGATATGGGCATGAATGATTTCCATGGGATCTTCGGACACAAACGGCGGCGAACCGGTTAACAGTTCGTATAAAATAACGCCGAGTGCATAGAGGTCCGCCCGGTAGTCCACCGGAGAGCTCATGCGCCCCGTCAGTTCCGGGGCCATGTAGGACAAAACGTGCCGGATCACCCATGGGGAGTAGATCTCTTCTTTGATACGGAAAATCGTACCGTACAGGCCGAAACCGACCAGTTTCAAACGCTCTTTGGATGGGTCGCAAAGAATACAATCCGGGGTAAGACAATGGTGAACGATCCCATGGCTGTGGATTTCCCCCAGCGTCCGGGCCAAATTGACAGCCAGCCTCAGGAAGGTGCGAGCATCCATATTCCCCGGTGTAAAATGATCGTACAGAGGCGTACCGAAAAAAGGCTCGGAAACGATGGCAATGCTGTTTTCGTGTTCGAAAATGTCAAAGGTCTCAAAAACACCGTCGCTGTCTATGTTTCGTAGCTTTTCATATTCATGCCTGAAGCGGGCGATTTCAGGGGTGGAGGAACGGGATAAAGGAATGAGCTCAATATGAACAGGTTCCTTGCTTTCGGCGTGCTCCGCCTGGTAGGCGACCATTCCCCTTCGTTCATGGACTTTTTTTATAATCGTGTACTGTTGAATCGATTCCATAAGGACGGTACGCTGTATAGCAATGAAGAGACAGGGAAATACGACCTTTTACTCTCTCCTTATCTCAAATAATGCCCGAAAAGTCAAAGACTTTACACAAAGAGGCATCAAAAAGACCAGAATTCATTAGACTTTACGAACCCATTGATAAAGAACCCATCTCAAAAAAAATATCACGTGGGGCAGAAAATGCGAAGAGGGTGGTTTTACCACAGAGGGCACAAAGGAGACACAGAGAAAAGCAATGGGAAAAAAGGGTGGGACGCCCATGAAATTATGCGTTTCTACAACCCATCTCAAAAAAGATTTTTTTGAGATGGGTTGTACTAAAATTTGCCCTGTCCAAGACATCCCCTTGGCAGGAAGCCGGCAGAAATGAACGGCTTTCAAAAAAAGGCTTGTATTTGGCCAATAAAGGGTTATATTGCCTTCCACTTATTTTTTAACGGGAGCAGCTATCATTTTGAAGCAGAACATCAGAAACGACAACATCCGAAACATCGCCATCATCGCCCACGTGGATCACGGGAAAACCACCCTTGTGGACGCCATGTTCCGGCAAAGCGGCCTTTTCCGCGCAGACCAGGTGATCGATGAACGCGTCATGGACTCCATGGACCTGGAGCGAGAGCGGGGCATCACGATTGCGGCCAAAAACTGCTCTGTCGTCTGGAATGACGTGCGCATCAATATTATCGACACGCCGGGGCATGCGGATTTCGGCGGCGAAGTGGAACGCGCGCTTTCCATGGCGGACGGGGCCCTTCTTCTAGTGGACGCATCGGAAGGCCCCCTTCCCCAGACACGGTTTGTCCTGAAAAAAACCCTGGAAGCGAAACTGTCCGTCATCGTCATCATCAATAAGATCGACCGCAAGGATGCGCGACCCGATGAGGTGCTTGATGAAATCTACGACCTTTTCATCGATCTCGACGCAACCGATGAGCAGCTCGATTTTACCTGCCTCTATGCCATCGGCCGGGAAGGCATCGTGAAAAGGGAAATCAACGACAAAACCGACAACCTACACCTTCTTTTCGAAACAATCCTGACGAAAATCCCACCGCCTTCGTACCACCTGGAGGAACCCTTCCAGATGCTGGTTTCGGATCTTGGTTATTCCGACTACCTGGGACGGCTGGCCATCGGAAAAGTAAAAAACGGGCGCATCGAGGCGAACGACCGCCTGGTATGCGTAAACCGGGCAAACCGGGCGGTTCCCCTGAAAGTCACAAGACTCCAGGTCTATCGGGGAACCACCCTGCAGCCGGTCCAGTCCGCCGACCCCGGCGACATCGTAATTCTTTCCGGCATCGAAGAGGTCACCATCGGGGATACGATCTGCACCGCCGAGGCGCCCAAGGCCCTGGAGCGCATCAACGTTGATGAACCAACGATCTCCATGGTCTTCACCATCAGCGACTCCCCTTTCAGCGGCAGGGAGGGGAAACATGTCCAATCGGCCAAAATCCGGGAGCGCATTCAAAAAGAGACATTGATGAACGTGGCTATCCGGACGGAGGAGACTGACAGCCGGGACCGGTTCGTGGTCAAAGGCCGCGGAGAGTTCCAGCTTGCCATCCTGATTGAAACCATGCGGCGGGAAGGCTTTGAATTCTGCGTGGGTCGTCCGGAGGTGATCTTCCGGTACGAAAACGGCGTCAAACTGGAGCCCATTGAGAAGCTCTTCATCGACTGCGGCGAGAATTACCTGGGCGTGGTAACGGAAAAACTCTCCATCCGGAAGGGGAAAGTGATCAACCTCGTCAACAACGGCTCAGGAAGAATCCGGATGTCGTTTTCCGTCCCGTCAAGGGCCCTGATCGGATATCGGGACGAGTTTCTTACCGACACCCGGGGGACGGGCATCATGAATGCGGGTTTTGCGGGATACGAACCCTACCGGGGGGATTTTCCCACCCGTTTTACCGGATCCATTATTGCCGACAGGCAGGGAAACGCCGTGCCCTACGCCCTGTTCAACCTGGAACCGAGGGGCGTGCTTTTCGTGTCCCCCGGAGAACCTTGCTACGAGGGGATGGTCATCGGCGAACACAATCGGGAAGTGGACATCAACGTCAACCCGTGCAAGGAAAAAAAGCTGACCAATATACGGGCCTCGGGAAAGGACGATGCGGTGATTCTCTCGCCGGTCAAACCCATGACCATCGAGCGGGCCATCAACTACATCCGCTCCGATGAACTGGTCGAAATCACACCGAAATCGATCCGTCTCAGGAAGGCCGTGCTTCCGGCACAGCACCGGCGCTCGCGCTTGAGCCGCTCCGCCTGAACCTTCCGGAAACACCCCTTTTTCAGGATTCGATTTCATTTTTCATCCGGTCGAATTCCTCCTTGGTGATTTCCCCTTTTGCGTATCGTTTTTTCAGAATTTCCATCGGGGTTTCGCTCGCCTGGCCTGCCCCGTTTTCATTGCCCCTGCTCCGCTCGATCACAAAATAGATAATCACGGCCACAAGCACGATCAGTATCAGCCACATAAACATCCCCCCATACCCGTATGGTCCCATCATGTGATCCCACCTTCCTGACGGCCGGTCATACGGCCGGTGCGTGCATCCTGTAAAAAGCAGCGCCAACGCCGCCGCTGTACCGAAATGGAACAGATTCGTTTTCATGGAATCGCCCCTCCTTTAGGTGTTACATGTCAAGCCGCCGCAGCAGCTGCGCATTGATCTCTACGATCACCGTGAAACCGGACATCAACACACCCCCCCCACCGCCACATCTGTTCCCGCGCCGATGGCGCAATGGCCAGGATTTCCACTTTGACCTTGAATTCTTTACTGAATCATTTCCGTTTCATGGGACCCCATTGTTCTGTTCTGATGATACCTTATCATACTGTCCCGTTTCTTGAATGCATTTTATTAGCCCTTATTCTGACTTTTTAGTTGAAACTCGATCCACAAGTGATGATGTTTTAAATATAGTGTTTTTATGCGGAAGGAAAAAGTTGTCGCCTGACTGACCATCAACTGAAGATAAGACGCAATTCCCTCCGCCGCCTCCGTTTTTGGCGCCCAGGCACCCGATGCTCAGTTCAGTGAGCAGACTTTTTTACGAAAAAAGTATATACGGGGTGGAAGCACTCTGGATTCTTTTACCGTTCAAATAATGGTCGCATTCGGCACAGGAATTCTGTTTACAGCCTGCCAACATAAATAATGAGGTAAGGCCATGGAAACAATCTGTAATGATTTACAGGCGGAGCACGAGGAACTCGACAGCGTGCTCCAGGGGCTGAGTGCGGATCAATGGGAGATGAAAACCCCCTTTTTGAACTGGCGCATAAAAGATGAAATCAGGCACCTGGCCTTTTTTGACGACCGGGCCGCACTGACGGCAACGGATCCGGAAGCTTTCGATCTTCACCTCGGGGAGGTGCTAAACGACTTCGAGGCATTTGAAAGAAACCTCGAAGAAGCGGGCCTGAACATGTCGCCAAAAGAATTGATGCAGTGGTGGCGGCAGAATAGGATAATCATGCTGGATGTACTCGCCAGGTGCAGCAGAAAAAAACGCTTGCCATGGTACGGGCCCAGCATGAGTTCACTTTCCCTTGCCACATCTCGTCTTATGGAAACCTGGGCCCACGGCCAGGATATTTTTGACACCTTGCGCATCCGGCGCACGCCAAAGGACCGACTGCGCCACATCGCTCACCTGGGCGTCAGAACCTTCGACTGGACCTATTCCAACCGTTGCCTGCAAGTACCCGAAGAACCGGTGCGCGTGGAAGTAACGGGCCCGTCCGGCGATATATGGGCTTGGGGGCCAGAAGGGGCAGAAAACCGGATCTGCGGACCTGCTGAAGACTTCTGCCTGGTTGTGGTCCAGTGCAGACACGTTGATGATACTTCCCTTGAAATAACCGGCCGGATTGCCCGCGACTGGATGGAAAAGGCCCAGTGTTTTGCCGGGCCGCCCAGAAATGGACCGAGGCCTGGCGAACGAGTTATCAAATAATTTATTGTTCTGTAATTTATTGTTCTGTTTTTTGACAAAAAAATTTTCACCGTCGCTTGACAAATACTTTTTATTTTGATTATGTTTTATGTAACACAATACAAGATATTGTCACATATAGAGTTACATATGCCAAGTTCGAATAAAAAATATTACTATATCACTTCCCTGGAAAAAGGATTCCGGGTTTTGGAACTCCTGGCTGAACACGGGGCGCTCCGCGTAGGGCAGATTGCCACTGCCCTGGGCTACAACCGGGCCGGCGCCCATCGCTTCGTGTCCACCCTGAAGGATCTGGGCTATGTTCAGCAGACACCTGAAGGCTTATATGAACTCACCTTCAAAATCCTGGAACTCAGCACCAAGCTGGCCAGCCGCTTTGAGATCCGCAAGAACGCATCCGTTTTTATGCGCCAGCTTTCCGACACCTTTCACGAAACGATCAATCTCGGTTTTTTGGATCGATCAGACATCGTCCATATAGACAAGATCGAAAGCTCGGAAATTCTGCGGCCCGATCCGGGGATTGGCAGCCGGGCCCCGGCGCATAAGACCGCCTTGGGCAAAGCCATCCTGGCGTTTCTCCCAACAGACAAGCTAACAGCCTTCCTGGAACAAGCAGACTGGATTTCCCAGACGCCCAATGCCTGCCCTGACCCCGAGACCTTGCTGAGCCAAATACAAACCATTCGGGAAAAAGGGTATTCATTGGATAACGAAGAACTCTGCATGGGGCTTCGCTGTGTGGCCGTCCCCATTTTTGATCAGCACAACTATCCCCGCTATGCCATAAGTATCTCAGGACCCAGCATGCGCATGTCGTATGAGCGTATGAAACAGATGAGCCGGGAACTCATTCGTGTCGGAAAGGGCCTGTCTGAAAGATTGCAGCAGGTGGGTCAATAACAATCAAACGAGTAAGGAGTCTGCATATGAGCAAAAAGAAATTATCACGCATTGACTTGCAGAAAATGAAGACCGAAGGGAAACCGGTTGCATGGATCACCGCCTATGACTTCCCCAATGCCCAATTTGCAGAGGCCGCAGGGACGGATATGATTCTGGTCGGGGATTCTCTGGGTATGTGCGTTTATGGATATTCCGGTACCGTTCCAGTGACCATGGAGCAGTGCATAGTCCACTGCGAGGCTGTGCGTCGCGGAGCGCCCAACACCTTTATCATCGGAGACATGCCTTTTTTGTCCTACCAGGTCAGCGTAAGCGAGGCTGTGTACAATGCGGGCCGCTTTCACAAAGAAGCAGGGGTGGATGCCATTAAGCTGGAGGGCGGCCATCGCGTATGCGAACAGATCCGGGCCATAGCCGACGGTGGCATGCTGGTCATGGGGCACATAGGACTTACGCCCCAGAGCACCGGCCAACTGGGAGGATTCAAAGCCCAGGGCCGCACCGCAGATACAGCCAGGGAGGTTATTGAAGATGCCCGGGCCATTGAGAATGCAGGGGCTTTTGCATTGCTGGTGGAAGCGGTCCCACCTGAGGTGTGCAAAATCATCCGGGACACCTTACGCATTCCTGTTTACTCCATAGGTGCAGGAGTGGAAGCCGACGGGCAGCTCATGATCTGCAGCGATGTTTTGGGCCAGTTTCAAGCCTTTACCCCCAAATTTGTCAAAAAGTATGAAAACATTGCCGACAAAAGCACCAAGGCCTTTGAGACCTATTTTGCTGAGGTCAGGAACAAATCCTTCCCTGCGGAGGAACATACTTACAAAATGGTAGACGGCGAGTTGGACAAGCTACAGCAACTCTTAAACAAATAGGCTTTAATGCATACTTGGAAGGAGAATGGACATGAGCGAGACTCTCAAAACAATCCGCGACTTCATGGAGAAAATGGGCATCCCCGGCCGAGACGGCTATGATCTGGTGGACTCCCCAAAGTCATTTGCGGACGGGGCCCACTGGAGAATCGAAATTGCCGGTGTGGAACGGGCCTCCACCATGGAGGCGATGATCGAAGAGGCCAAAAAGCGGAATGTTACTGTACACCGGGTGGTGGCCACAGTAGGGGGCTCTACCTACTGCGATTTTGATGAACTCAAGGCCATATCCAAAATGGCCAGGGATGAACAAATCGAAGTGGTTATGGTCGTCGGGCACCGCAAGGCATGGGATCCGGGCTCCAAGGAGGCGGCCACCCACGAAGGGGTCATGCAGGGTATGCGCCTGCGGGGGTCAGACAATATATCTTATCATATCGCAGACATGATGCGCAATATTGAGGCCGGAATCCGCGGTTTTCTTGTCTATGATGAAGGGGTCTTAAATATTGTGAACAAAATGCGTGCAGAAGGGTTGATCCCTTCGGAGACCGTCTTTAAATACTCGGTCTTCGGCGGGCAGTGCAGTGCAGCCGGCGCCAAACTCGTTCAATCGTTGGGGGCCAACTCCATGAACCCGCTGTCCGATGTATCTCTGCCCATCCTTTCCTCCATTCGCAAAACAGTGGATATGCCCCTGGATGTATACGTGATCATCGTCGATGCTTTTGGCGGCATGTACCGGGCCTATGAAGCGCCGGAAATCGCCAGGGTGGCCGCCCCTGTTTACTTTAAGATCGAGCCCGGAACCTCGGAGGCGGACATCTACAAACCCTGGGCTTTTGAATCTTTCCACCAGGAACTGATTCGGGAAAAAGTGAAAATGGCCCAGGTCATTCAAGAACTCATGACCAGACACGCTCCCCAGTTGAAGACCTCCGCCCGGGGCGCCAAAGACTTGGTCCTGCCCGTGGTCGACTAACGGGTGAGCCAGGCCGGAACACACCGGAATTTTAAAAAAAAGGACAGATTATGTCTTCTTCTAAAACCGTATTTGATGTGGCCATTGACACCCTGAATGAGGCAGGGCGCCTGGGAAAAATCAACCCTCGGGCTCTGCAGATACTGCAGGCTCCCAAGCGGATTAATGCCTTTCGCATACCCCTGAAACTGGATAATGGATCTTTTGAGGTCTTTCAGGCTTACCGGGTGCATTATTGCGACGCCATGGGTCCTTTCCGTGACGGAACCCGCATCCGGCCGGAATTGACCTTGGAAGAGATTAAAGCCCTGGGGATTTTTATGACCATCAAGCACTGCGTGGCGGATATTCCGGCCGGTGGGGCCAAGGGCGGAATCCAGGCCGACCTGAGAGACCTGACCGAACGGGACAAGGAGCGCCTGATCCGGGCGTTTGTGCGGAATCTGGAACCCAAGGGCCCATGGGTGGATGTCCCTGGTGCGGACATAGGTACCGGCGAACAGGTAATGTCGTGGATGCTGGATGAATATGAACAGATCACCGGCGCCCACTGCCCGGCAGCCATCAATGACAAGCCGGCCATTCTGGGCGGCTCTTTGGGCGGCGAGGCGGCCACGGGCCTCGGGGTGTTTCTGGTTTTGCAGGCTGCAGCCCGGGACATGGGCCTGGAACTCAATAACGCGGCAACTGCCGTGCAGGGTTTTGGCCAGGTCGGATCAGAACTGGCGTCTCTCCTCTATGAGACCGGATGCCGTGTGATTGCCGTCAGCGATGTCTATGGCGGGATCTTTGAGGAAAAAGGCCTGAACATCCCGGCCCTCAAAGATCATGTCCAAAAGACAGGCAGTGTGGCCGATTTTCCCGGAGCGACGACACTGAGCAACGACCAGGTCCTGGAGGCTGAAGTGGATATCCTGATCCCGGCTGCGGTACACGATGTGATTCATGCCGATAACGCCGCGAACATCAAAGCCAGGCTCATCGTGGAAGGGGCCAACGGACCGGTAACCACTGAGGCGGACCGCATCCTGATGGACAAACAAATTACTGTGATCCCGGATGTGGTGGCCAACAGCGGCGGCGCAACGGTTTGCCATTTTGAACGCTCCCAGGGGCTTTCCGATGAATACTGGGATCTGGACCGGGTCAACAACACCCTGCGCAAGCGGATTCTCGCCGCCTATACGCAGTCCAGAGACCGGGCCCGGGAAGTCAACACCCAATCCATCCGTTTCGGGGCATGGATTCATGCTTTGAAAAAGCTGGAAAAAGCCATGGCGCTTCGGGGATGGATATAAACAAAAAATCAAGCGAGGGCGTATGTCCATTTTCCCTAAAAGTGAATATGTCCAACGGGTCCAGGCCGCAAGGACGTCGATGCAAAAGCAGGGTATGGATGTCATCCTGGTATCTGATCCTGCCAATATGAACTACCTGACCGGTTACGACGGCTGGTCCTTTTACACCCCGCAGGTGGTTCTCCTCAGCCTGGAGCACGATCAGCCGTTCTGGATAGGCCGGGGTATGGATGCCAATGGGGCCAAACACACGGTGTGGATGGACGAGGAGCATATCATCGGCTACCCGGACAATCTGGTTCAGGTGGAAAACGATCACCCCATGCGTTTTGTGGGGCACTTCCTGCGGGATCATAAACTGCATACCAAACGAATAGGCGTTGAAAAAGACGCCTACTATTTCACTGTCCGTTGGCTGGAAGAACTGCTGACAGTGCTGCCGGAAACAACCCCTCTGGACTGCACCCTGCTGGTCAATTGGGTGCGCAGCATCAAGTCCGAGCGGGAAATCGCCTATATGAAGCAGGCTGGACGGATTGCGGAAAAAGTTATGCAGACGGCCATAGACAATATCCGGCCTGGAATCCGGGAGTGCGACGCCGTGGCTGAAGTCTACCGGGCACAGATGCAGGGCCTGCCCGAGTTCGGTGGGGACTATCCGGCAATCGTACCCATGATGCCCACCGGAGAAAAGACCTCGGCCCCTCACCTGACCTGGACGGATGAACCCTACCAAAAGGACCAGGCAGTCAACCTTGAACTGGCCGGGTGCCGCCACCGCTACCACTGTCCGATAGCCAGAACTGCCTATGTGGGCAGCAATCCACCCCAAAAGCTGCAGGACCTGGCCCAGCAAACCGTGGACGGCTTGAATCTGACGCTGGATGCCATCCGGCCCGGGATGAAATGCGAAGACGTTGAGGGGGTCTGGCGAAAGCATATCGCCCGATTCGGCATGGAAAAGGAATCCAGGATCGGTTACTCCATGGGGCTCAACTATCCCCCGGACTGGGGAGAGCACACCATGAGCCTGCGCCCCGGGGACACTTCCGTTCTCAAACCGGATATGACCTTTCACATGATTTTAGGCATGTGGATGGAGGACTTCGGATTTGAATGCAGCGAGTCCTTTCAGGTGACTGAAAGCGGCTGCGAAACCTTTGCCCGTTTTCCGCGCCAGCTTTTTGTAATCAAATAGCTGTCGATTTAAAGCTGTCACTTTAATAAGGACAGTTGATTTACAAGGTGGAGAAGCCATGATCTTCAAAGCCAATAGCGGACAAACTTCCTACGGAGAACTCATCGGTATCCTCCTGCTGGACACGAACACCCCTTTTATTCAGGGGGATGTGGGCAATGCCACCAGTTACCAATATCCTGTACGTTTCAAGCGCATCGACGGTCTGACCCCGCATCGGATCTTCGCCCATGATCGCAGCTATATCCAGGGCATGATTGCCGGAGCACAAGAGCTGGAGCGGGAAGGGGTGATGGCTATTACCGGAGACTGCGGATTCATGGCCATTTTTCAAAAAGAAATCCAAGAAGCGGTCAGCATACCTGTATTTCTAAGCAGCCTTTTGCAGGTCCCTTTCATCGCCTCCATTATCAACCCCAGGGCAGCCATCGGCATATTGACCGCAAACGCCCGCTCTCTGAGCAGCGACGTGCTCACTGCCATAGACATTAAAAATCAGGACCGGATCGTCATCGCAGGACTGGAAAACACGGACCACTTCAAAAAAGCAGCCATTGATGACATCGGCATCCTTGACAGTGATGCCGTTCGCTCGGAAGTCGTCCTGGCCGCCTTGAATATTCAAAAACAGCACCCCAATATCGGGGCCATACTTTTGGAATGCAGCATGCTCCCGCCTTACGCAGCGGCTGTTCAGGAGGCGACCGGGCTGCCTGTGTTCGACTATTTGAGCATGATCGATCACGTGGCCTCGTCGCTGGCCAGAAAACCCTTTACGGATACCATAAGATAAAATGATAGTGTTATGGATACGATCAGACCCAGAATAGCCGAACTCAAAGACGAGATTGTCGCTCTGCGGCGGGATTTCCACACTCATCCGGAACTTGGCTGCCAGGAATTCCGAACCGCTTCGGTGATCGAGCAGTATCTCCAGGATATAGGCCTGGAAACTACCAGAATTGCAGGGACCGGTGTGGTCGCTGTCATTGAGGGACAGTCTGAAAGACCCGTCTTCATGCTCCGGGCAGACATGGATGCGCTGCCTATATGTGAAACAACCGATGCGGAGTGTATCTCGAGCATCGAAGGGGTGATGCACGCCTGCGGCCATGACGCTCACATGGCCATGCTCCTGGTGGCTGCGAAGATCCTCGTTGAACAGAAAACGCGTATCCAGGGAACGGTCAAGCTCGTTTTTCAGCCCAACGAGGAAATAAACGGCGCCCAGGATATGATTCGGGCCGGGGTTCTGGAAAACCCGACCGTTGACGGAGCTTTGGGGATCCATATCTGGAGCCAGCTGCCCTCGCGCACTGTAGCGGTCACTTCCGGACCTGTGATGGGCGGGCTCGATGTCTTCAAGCTGGTGATCAGAGGCGTAGGAGGCCACACCGGTTTTCCGGAAGAAGCAATCGATCCTGTCATTGCTGCCGCTCATGTCATTATGGCCGTTCAAACCATTCAAACCCGCGAAATCAGCAGCTTCCTTCCAACCACTATCATGTTCGGCAAGATTGAAGGCGGGACCAAAAGCAATATTATCCCTGAAGAGCTCTGCCTGGAAGGATCGATCCGCTATCTGTACCCGGGTCCGGACTGTCCTGACCACCCGACGCAGCGATTTCAACGAATTGTCCAAAGCGTCTGCGACACACACCGTTGTTCCTGTGAAATCAATCTGGTCCGGGAAAACATCCCTCTGATCAATGACCCCGGAATGACACGCATCGCAAGCCTGGCAGTCAGCAACGTCCTTGATCATACAGGCTGTATGACCACCATGCAGACGATTGCCAGCGAAGATTTCTCTGAATTCAGCGCCAGGGTACCTTCCGTCTTTCTTTTTCTGGGCTGCGGCGACCCGGAAAAAGGAACCGACATTCCGCATCACAATCCTTGCTTTCTTATCGACGAGGACGTTCTGCCTCTGGGAGTTGAGATATTCATCTCCGCCGTTTTGGAATTTTTTAAATACGCTTCCGAATTCTCTGAAATACACACAGAACAACCGTAAAGGAGGTGATTCATGAAATAAGAATGCGCGTCTTTTCAGAACGGAAAAAACGTTCTGTATAACTTCCAAAAATAAGGAGTGTCCCCATGAAAAAAATCATGCTTGCCTTTGTAATTGCTGTATTTTTGTTGACGAATTCCTCATTTGCCGGTGCAGCAGAATACACCGGCCCCCCGGTCATGGCCAAGCTGGCCTCGGAAGAGATCGAGGGCGACTTCATGACAGTCTGGGCCAACAACTTTGCAGACCACATGCGGGAATGGTCGGACGGTAAGATCCAAATAGAGGTATATCCCTATGGAAGCCTTGGCACCCTGGGGGATATCAACGAACTGGCCCAAATGGGGGTCGTGGAATTTGTTTTCTCTGATTATGCCTGGATTAGCTCATTTGTGCCGCAGGCACAGGTGTTGGCCTTAAACTATATTTTCCCCACGGAAAAAGTCCCCGAGGTTCTGGACTGGATGATGGAAAACGGGGAATTTTACCCATTGCTGGATCAAGCTTTCCGGAAAAAGGGCCTTGTACCGCTGTCTGTAATGTTTGAGGGATGGCAGTGGCTGAGTTCTGACAAAAAAATTGAATCAATAGAAGATATGAAAGGCCTTAAAATAAGGGTCATGTCCTCAAAGCTCCTGGTTGAAGACTACAAGGCATACGGAGCGGTCCCGACTCCCATGGATTACGGGGAAGTTTACAGCGGGCTGCAGATGGGCCTGATCGATGGCCAGGTCAATCCACTGTTCGCCATTTACAGTATGAAATTCTATGAAGTCCAGGACTATTGCACGCAGCTCAACAACGAGCCCTTTATAGGAATCCCCGCGGTAAATCTAGAATTCTTTGAGGGTCTGACTGAAGAGGCCCAACAGGAAATGCTGGATTACTGGCAGAATGCCATTCTCCCTGCCGGAGAGTGGATCACGGAAAGAAACGCCAGCGACATGAAAAAAATGAAAGAAGACAAGCCGGACCTTGAGTTCAACTATCTTGATGACGAAGCTATTGCCGAATTCAAGGCGGCCGCTGAAACCGTGTATCCCATGTTCAAAAAAATCGGCGGTGAAGGATCAGAGGAGATCCTGGAAGCAATGCTTAAAGACATTGCCGATGCGAAAAAAGCCCTGAATATAGAATAAAAACCACAGCACCGCTGCAGCGATCCTGCGGCAGCGGTGCTAAATCCAAAAAAGCAAAAGGGACGGGGCATGAGCCGAGAAATGATCAAAAAGCAAGGCCTAACCTTTTTTCAACGCCTGAACAGAAATATAGGCATTGTTATCAATGCCGTGGAGGTGTCGATTCTTGTTTTGTGTGTGGCCTCCCTGGCTGTTTTGCTCATTACCAATGTCTTTGCCAGGACTTTTTCTCAGAGTATCTATTTTGCCGAGGAGATTTCCGTATTTCTGGTCATGCTGACCTCGTTCACAGGGGTCAGTTACGGCGTCAGAAAAGCGCGGCACATCAGGATGGGGGCTTTTTTGGATGCCATGCCCGTCCGGATGGAAAAAGTCTTCATTATTGTTATTTGCCTGGTCAGCGCTTTTGTTATGGGCGTAATGGCCTGGTTTTCCCTCGAATACCTGCTTAACGCAATGTCGAGAAGTCATGTTACCCCGGCTCTGAGGGCCCCGCAATGGACCTTCTACATTATTGTTCCTATAGGATTCGGTCTTGCCTGTATCCAGTATATTCGAACTGTAATCAAGAATCTCACGGAAAAGGATGTCTGGCAGTCCCCTGATCAACAAAGCGAATATGAAGATGAGGAGATGGGAGGAATCCAGTTATGAAACTATTCGGTATCAGCCTGACCTTCATGCTCCTGTTTGGCTTTCCGTTCATGGTCACTCTGCTGGGCTCCTTGATGCTCTATATATACATTTATATGCCCGACTTGGCGCCCAAGCTTATGGTCACCATGGTTCAGCAGGTGATCACGGGGATCGCCCCGCCAGCGCTGGTCTGCGTACCCATGTTCATCCTGTCGGCCAGCATCATCACCTCCGGCCAATCTGCAGGACACTTGATCCGAATGATCAAGGCCTTTGTGGGCCATCTCCCCGGGGGGCTGCCCATCACCACCAATGTCAGCTGCACCCTTTTCGGGGCTGTCTCCGGATCCACCCAGGCCACAGTGGCCGCCATCGGAGGGACCATGCGCCCCATGCTCCTGGAGGCTGGCTACAAAAGCTCTTTCACCCTGGGGCTGATCATAAATTCCAGCGATATCGCGTTTTTGATTCCTCCAAGCATCGGTTTCATTGTCTATGGGGTGGCCACGAGCACCTCCATCGGCATGCTTTTTCTGTCCGGAATCCTGCCCGGACTTATGATCCTGATGATGTTCTCTGTTTATTGCTACTTCTATTCCAAGATAAAAAAAGTGGGCCAACTCCCCAGAGCCAGCTGGCCGGAAAGATTGATCGCTGTCAAAAATGGCCTGCCGGTTATGGGCTTCCCGATAATTATTGTAGGGGGTATATATACCGGAATTTTCAGCCCCACGGAAGCCGCGGCGGCAGCCGTCTTTTACTCCCTGATCCTTGAACTCATAGTATATCGCAGCCTGACGCTTCCAAGGGTCGTTGATTCTTTCCTGCAGACCGGAGTGATCACCGGGGTGGTTTTTATACTGGTCGGAGCAGGCCAGGCCTTTTCATGGATGATCGGATTCATGCAGATCCCCCAGCAAATCCTGCCGCCCCTTTTTGGCGCCGATCCGACCATGCTCAGGGTGATGCTGATTGTGGTGGTCGCCTATTTTGTGTCCTGTATGTTTGTTGACCCCATAGTGGCCATATTTATTCTTAGTCCGGTTTTTCAGCCCTATGTTGTCAGTGCCGGAGTAGACCCGATATTACTCGGTACCCTGGTCACCCTGCAGGCGGCCATCGGTTCTGCCACTCCGCCATTTGGCTGCGACATATTCACAGCCCAGCTGATATTCCGGCGCCCTTATATAGAAGTTATTGGCCATTCACTGCCTTTTCTGCTAATACTCATCCTGGCAACTGTGCTCTTGATAGCCTTTCCCAACATCGCCTTATTTCTCCCAAACCTGGCCATGGGACGATAATGGGATTATAGGGCATTGAAGCCTGCACGAGCTTGACAGCGGCGACAGTGAGGAGCCTCAAACATATTGAAGACTGTATCTGCCAACAATTCCCTGCCGGCTGCTTCGTCCATCGTTTACGGTGCGGCGCTGGCTGTTCTGGCGGCTTTTCTGTTTTCCTGCCTGAATGTCGTGATACGTTTTTCCGATCCCTACCTGACCATCTGGCACATGATGTTCGGCCGCAGCCTGTTTGGGACGATTTTTCTGCTTCTGCTGGCCAGGAGCACCGGGGTTCGCCTGGCAGGCCGTAACATAAGGACCCTCATACTTCTGAGCCTTACCGGAACTGCAGGCATTTTGTGCCTGACCCTGGCGCTGCTGCGGATCCCCCTGTTTCAGGCCCTGATTTTGTTCTACACCTATCCGGTAGTGGCGGCCCTGATATCCCCCTGGTTGACCTCGGACAGCAATTCACTCTGGAACTGGGCATGTATCGTCCTGGCCTTTATCGGGACCGCCCTTACACTCTGGTCCGGGCAATACGGCACCCTGGGTCTGGATATCGGACACATAGCCGCACTGGTTGCCTCTGTGTGCATGGGTTTGACAATGACCCTGGTCCGGCGGGTGAGCGGCGTGAACAGTTCGTTGACGCCCATATTTTATATCAGTGTTATGGGCATGCTGGTCAGCCTTGTCCCCCTGTTCCACCCCAACATCGGATTTTCCATTCCATTGCCGGGATTGGCCTGGCTTTTAGCCATCGGCTTGTTTGCCGTCCTGGCGCATATCGTCACCAATAAGGCGCTGGGCTACATTGCCTCGGCCAAAGTGGGAAGCATCAGTATGCTGGAGGTGATCTTTGGTGCGGGATTCGGATATGTTTTGTTTTCCGAGCCCCTTGGATGGTCCACTATGGGGGGCGGGGCGTTGATTATTATGGCCGCCCTGGGATTGATCCAGGGCCCCGGACGAATGCCTGCGTCGTCGTAAACGGCAGTAATCCGGTTTATGCTCCGCGCCCATTTCTGATTTCATTGCAGAGCTCCCCTGCTGTTTTTATATGTCAACCCGCCGCAGCAGCTGCGCATTAATCGCCACGATTATTGTGGAAGCGGACATCAAAACCGCCCCCACCGCCGGAACGAGCAAGATCCCCGCCCATGCCAGAACCCCGGCGGCAAGGGGAATGGCCACGATGTTGTACCCGGCGGCCCACCAGAGGTTCTGGACCATTTTCCGGTAGGTCGCCCGGCTGAGAATGACGATCCGGGCCACGTCCCGCGGATCGCTTCGGACCAGGACCACATCGCCTGCTTCCACCGCCACATCCGTTCCCGCACCGATGGCAATGCCAATATCGGCGGTTACCAGCGCCGGTGCGTCGTTTACCCCGTCGCCGACCATGGCCACACGCTTCCCCTCGCGCTGCAACTCCTTGATCTTCCCGGCCTTGTCCTCCGGCAGCACCTCCGCGAAAACCATGTCGATGCCAAGCTCACCGGCAACACTGTCGGCAACAGCCTGGGAGTCCCCCGTGAGCATGGCAACGTCAATCCCCTGTTCATGGAGGCCTTTAACCGCTTCCACGGATTCCGGGCGCACGGCATCGGCAATGCCAAAGACCGAAAGCACGTCCTTGTCCTCGACCAGGTAGACCGCTGCCCGGCCGGCTTCGGAAAAACGCTTTGCTGCATTTTGCAGGTCATCTGTCGCGGCAATCTCCAGCTGCCGAAGCAATGCCGGTCCGCCGACTTTCAGCTTTCTCCCTTCCACGGTCGCTTCCACCCCGTGGCCGGAAATAGCCTGAAAATCTTCTGCCCCCGGGGTCTGTATCTCTTTTTCCCGGGCGCTTTCGATCAACGCTTGGGCAATCGGATGCTCCGAGTCGTGTTCAACGGCCGAAGCCAGCCGCAGGGCTTCTTCTTCCGATATTTTCTCCGATACGCTTATATCAACAACCCGGTGCTCACCCAGCGTCAGGGTGCCGGTCTTGTCGAAAACCACGATATTGAGGTTCCTCGCTTCTTCGAGCCCCCGGCGGTCCCGCACCAGAAGACCGTTGCGGGCGCCTATGGTCGTGGAAATAGCAATTACCAGCGGTACAGCCAGGCCCAGCGCATGCGGGCATGTAATCACGAGCACCGTCACCATCCGGGTGATGGTAAAATCCAGGGTGGCGCCGAAGGCCAGCCAGCCGGCAAATGTCAATCCGCCCGCCCCGATGGCAACCAGTGTAAGGTAAAACGCCGCCCGGTCAGCCAAATCCTGGGACCTCGAGCGCGATCCCTGGGCTTCCTCCACCAGGCGCATGATTCCGGCCAGGGCCGTATCATCGCCGGTACCGGCCACTTCGATGCGCAAAGAGCCGCCCCCGTTGATTGTGCCGGCAATCACCTTGTCCCCCGATTGCTTGTTCACCGGTTTTGACTCCCCGGTAATCATGGACTCGTTCAAAGCGCTTTTGCCGCTTTTGACGAACCCGTCCGCCGGGACGCCGTCCCCTGGTCGAACCAGCACCATATCTCCTTCCCGGAGCTTCTCCAGCGGCACTTCCTCGGTATTTTCGTCGTCAAGAAGACGTTCCGCCGTATCCGGAAGTAATTTGGCCAGCTCTTTCAGCGCACCTTGGGCCTGAAAAATAGAGCGCATCTCGATCCAGTGGCCAAGCAGCATGATGGTGACCAGCGTAGCCAGCTCCCACCAGAGCGCATGCCCCTCATATCCCAGCGTTACCGCGACGCTGTAGATAAACGCAACACTGATGGCCAAGCCGATCAGCGTCATCATGCCCGGAATCCGGTCCGCCAGCTCATGAAAGGCCCCCTTCAGAAATACCCATCCACCGTACAAAAAAACCAGCGTCGCAAAAATGGCCGGAATCAACCCGGAACCCGGAAACGCGGGCGCCCGGTAACCGAACCATTCCTGCAGCATCGGTTCCCAGAACAGCGCCGGTATCGTCAGCGCCAGGCAGATCCAGAAGCGGGTGCGAAACATTTCCACGCTATGGCCGGCATGCTTGTCGTGGCCTTCATGGTCGTCATGACCGTCGTGGCCGTTGTGCCCTTCTTGGCCGTCATGCCCTTCGTGCCGGTTTTGCTTGTCATGGGCTTCATGGCCATCACGGCCGCCGTCGCCGGCAGGACCTTTCCTGTCTGTTTTTTCAGATCCGTCTCGGGGGTTTGATGTGGTCATAAAAGCACCTCTCTTTTGAACGATAAATTCCATTGGATAAATAATGTCTCTGATTTTTAAAATTGCAAATCACTTCCAGACCGCTCAATCCACCCCAGGCGCGTCTGTACCTTGCCGGAAGCGGCCTAAGAGCGATTTGGCATACCCGAAAATAGCGGCCCTGTCGATACCTGCGGCTTCCCAGGCAAGCCCGGCCAAAACGGATTTGACACCGCCGTGTCCCGGGCATACATTTTTGTCATACGCTGCGGTTTTGACTCATTTTTTTTCCGCAGCATACAGCGCTCGTCCCAAAAAACCCTGTTGCAGTCGCCGACAGGGGCACATGGAAGGGGCACTGAAAACCAGAAGGAGACGACAGCATGAGCGAACAATTGTATGACGTGATCATCCTTGGCGCGGGACCAGCCGGTTTGCAGGCAGCCATCCATGCCGCCCGCAGAAAAGTGTCCGTCCTGGTGATCGGCCAGAGTTCAAAAAGCAGCGCCTATAATGCGCACATTGAAAATTTCTGCTGTACCGCGACGCAGTCCGGCGCTGAAATGCTGGAAATCGCCCTGGCCAAGGCGCAGGACGCGGGTGCGGATTTTCTGGAGAAAGACGTCATGGCGATGGACATCGACAACGGGCGATATATTGTCGAAACCGCCGGCGGAGAGGTCTTGAAAGCCCATGCGCTGGTTCTGGCCATGGGTATATCGCGCAACAAGCTGAACATCGAGGGGGAAAAGGCGCTTGTGGGAAAAGGCGTGAGCTATTGCGTGGACTGTGACGGCCCCCTTTTCAAAGGGGAGACCGTGGCGGTGGTCGGCTGCGGGAGCGCTGCAGTCGGCGCCGCATTGACCATGATATTTTACGCCAGTGACGTCCATCTTGTCTGCGAGGCGCTCGACGTGGAGGTTTTCCTTGCCGAAAAGCTCCGGCAGAGCGATGTCCGGCTCCATGAAGGGCGCAAGGTAGCCCGGATAGAGGGGAGCGACGCGGTATCCGGCCTGGTGCTGGATAACGGCGACGAACTTGCCGTGACCGGCGTTTTCATCGAACTCGGGGCGAAAGGAGCGGTCGATTTTGCCGGAAAGCTGGGCATTCTCCTTGATGACACCATGAAATACATCGCCGTCAACAAGAAGCAGGAAACCAACCTGCCCGGCGTATATGCCGCAGGCGACATCTGCGGCCCGCCCTGGCAGGTGGCCAAGTCCGTCGGAGAAGGCTGCACGGCCGGCATTGAAGCCGCCGCCTACGCCGTCAAGCGCAAAAGCGAAAGCGGATAACGATTCCGGATCAAGTAAGCAACTCCTGCAGTGCTGCCGCATCATAGGGCCGCTCGATAAGCGGCCCCTTTTCCAGCGTTTTGATCCGCTTTGTAAAGGGAACCGTTTCCTTCCGGTAGATGAGACCGATGGGGATGCGGTCTTCTTCCCGCCGCGCAAGCGTCATTGCCGCATCCCAGTCATCCGGGTCGTGCGTCGATTCGTCAAGCTGGTAGATACGTTTATTATAGTATTCATACGTATTGACGCGGTTGTAGGAAACGCAGACCTGCAGGATGTCAATCATGCTGAATCCGGGATATGCCATCGCTTTTCGTATCAAGCGGCTCAAATGGTCGATTTCGCCGCAATAGCCCCGGGCGATAAATCCGATGCCCTGGGACAGTGCCAAAGGGATCGGCTTCATGGCATTGCTGACAGCCCCGTACGGCTGCGCCTTGGTGGTAAATCCGAATTCCGAGGTAGGGGAAGCCTGCCCCTTGGTCAAGCCGTACACCCGGTTGTCGTGAACGAGCAGTGTCACATCGAGATTCCGGCGGATGGCGGCCAGCAAGTGATTCCCCCCTTCCCCGTAGCAATCGCCGTCCCCCATGTGGACCAGAATGTCCAGGTTCTGGTTGGCGAGCTTGGCGCCCGTGGCCACCGGCAGGGCTCGCCCGTGAAGACCATGGAAAAAATTGCAATTCAGAAAATGAGGCGTTTTGGCGGCCTGACCGATACCCGAGACGATCAATATTTTTTCCGGCGGCAGCCCTTTTTCAGCCAGTGCGCTTTTTACCGCATTCAATATGCCGAAGTTGCCGCATCCCGGGCACCACTTGTTTTCAAAATCATTGTGATAGGTCGACACCTCAGTCATTGATGCCCTCCATAAATAGCTTTGTCTCCGCAACAACGCTGCACAACCGCATGGGGCGGCCATCATATTGAACAATGGCCGAAGCGGCCTCCAATCCCGTGTGCCGACGGATCAATCCGCCCAATTGGGACGAGTAATTGAGTTCCACCGTAATGAAATGCACGCAGCCGGAAAGCGCTGCCGTTGCCTTGGCCGCGGGAAAAGGCCAGATATCTGAAAAAAAGACCGCACCCACATCAGAATTTTCACTGCGCAGCCGGTTTACCGCCTCACGGACCACCCCGTCAGTGGACCCCCAGGTGACCAGCAGCAGGCGGGCTTCCGGAAAAATGGTTTCCGGCCCCCTCATTTCCCCGGCCATATGCAGCATTTTTCGGCTGCGTTTGTCGACCTGCCCGTTCCTGTCGGTGATGGCCTCGCTGAGGTGGCCGTCCTCCCGATGTTCGTTGCCCGTCACCATGACCCGCGCCTTGCCCGCGCAGGGAACGGCCCGCGGGGAAACGCCTGATTCGGTAATGGCAAACCGCTTGTATTCGGAAGGATCTTCCATATCCGCATCAGATACAAGAAACCGCTCGATGCTTTCCGGGATTCGCCATTGTTCCCTGGCAATGGAGAGGGAATCGTTGAAATACTGGTCCACGAGGACAATCGCCGGTACCTGGTATTTTTCCGCCAGGTGGAAGCTGCGGATAACCGTTTCAAAGGCTTCGTCAAGCGTTCGGGGGGCAAACACGAACCGGGGAAACTCATCCTGCGCGGCATGAATGACAAAATGCAAATCTCCCTGGGCGGTGCGGGTTGGCAGACCCGTGGCCGGCCCCGGCCGCTGGGCATTGATGACGACGACCGGCGTTTCGGTGATACCGGCAAGACCGATTCCTTCTACCATAAGCGAAAATCCGCCGCCGGAAGTCGCGGTCATGGCGCGAACGCCTGCAAACGAGGCCCCGATCGCCATGTTGATCGCTGCGATCTCGTCTTCGGCCTGTTCCACAACCAATGGGAAACGGTCCATGAACTGGGCCATGTGAATCAGGATTCCGGTTGCAGGGGACATGGGGTAAAAGGCGGCGACCCGGCAGTCTGCGGCCAGCGCACCAAGTGCCAGCGCCTGGGCGCCGGAGAGCATTTTTCCTTGGGGGCCACGGGCCGGCCAGTCAAATTTCCAGTCAAACGGAATGTCTGTTACCGCATCAAACCCCGATTTTGCCGCTTTTTTGTTGTTTTCAACAACCGATTGGGATTTCCCGCCAAAGGCCTCCTCGAGGACCTGATCAACCAGCGCCGCCGGAGCCCCCAGCATTCCCAGGGCTGCACCGGCG
>JAWOAV010000076.1:0-28655 GCA_046498365.1 Desulfosalsimonadaceae bacterium | reverse complement strand
GCCAGTATAACCCTGAAAAGTATGATAAAAAATTTGCCAAATGCGCTGAATATTTCGTTAAAGGCATTACCAACCCCGGCTGCTGGCTCACCTGCCGGTGCGGCTGTTTGCGAAGCCTGTCCGGCTGCCGCCTTGTTTTGTCCGGTGCGTGATAAGCCTGTGGATGAGGGAAGGGCGATCCATAATATTATATATACCAGTGCTCCGACAAAGTAGGCCAGGGTGAACAGTACAAACAGTATGCGTATCCATACAGCATCAATCCCGGTATAAAACCGTCCCGGGTGGGTTCGATTCCCATGCACTTCCGCCATATCCCCTTTCGCATATCCCAGCACATTGTAGCAGATCACGGGCTCCAGCTTGTTTTTCACGTAGACTTCGCCGCGGCTTTCAAAATGGAAGCTGCCCGTATTCTGTAGGCAGGTCTTCTCGCCGACGATGATTTCCCCCCCTTTTGCCATCTGCTCCAAACGCGCCGCAACGTTTACGCAGTCGCCGATAACCGTGTAATCCATCCGGTTTTCAGACCCGATATTGCCGATGATAGCCGTGCCGGTATTGATGCCGATGCCGATATCAAAAACTTCCAGGCCTTTCTCCTGACGCATCTTCCGGATTTCCCGGGTGGCGGCCATCATCTCCAGGGCCGTCCGAATCGCGTTTTCCGGATGGTTGCCCACGGAATCGACCAGGCCGAATACGGCGATCAGCTGGTCCCCCACAAATTTATCCAGCAATCCATGGTTTTTAAAAATAATATCCACCATCACCGAAAAATACTCGTTGAGCATGGCGACCACGTCTTCTGCCGCCATACGCTCGGCAATGGCCGTAAAAGAACGGATATCCGCGAAAAGGATGGTCACCATGTTTCTTTCGGTTTCGAGAAAAACGCCGTCTTTCAGGTCGATGAGCTTTTCGACCAGGTTGTTTCCAACGTAACGGCTGATGCGATTTCGAAGTTCTTCTTCCTTCTTGGAGCGCTGGTAGGAAAGAGACAGGTCCCGGGCATACACCATCAGCTGGGTGGCCTGCTCCTGGTTTTTCCGATTCAGGTGGTTGAGCTTTTGCGCCATTGAATTGAAATGCTTCGCGATTTCGGCAATCTCGGAATCGCCTCTGATCGTTATGGGGTCCTTTTTTTCGCCGGATTCGAGCTTGCTGATTTCCCTGCTCAACAGGGAAATCTGGTCGGCCGATCGGCGAAGCAGTGCATACCCCGCAAAGATGGAAAGCAATGCCAGAATGGCAAAAAGATATCCTGTTTCAGACGGCGTGATGCGTTCGTAAAAAAAGAGGTAAATGACCAGCAGATACGGCAGAAGGGCCATCATCCCTAAGGCCACAAGGATTTTCCCTGAAAATGTACTATAGGTTCTTCGAAAACCCGATTTCATCCAATTGACCCAGAATCATGGTTGTCAATCCGCTCAAACTCAAAGGAGCGATCAAACTGAACGGCAATACCCGCCACTTGTTTTTCAGACGCCTGCGCACCTGCTTTTATATCGTGATGAATCCGTACAACGGTCGCTTCCGTCCGGATCTGCGCACGCACATCATTGGTCCCGTCGAGCATTATGGAAATGTTGAGCAACTGGCCGGGATAATAATTTTCCGGGTTTCGGGAAACAAACAAGGCGCCGCCTCCCGATATATCCTTTAATACGGTTTTTTCATGGTCCGTCCCGTTTTGAAACCCTTCTCCCCAGGAGACGATCACCGGAAATGAAACCCAGTGCCGTGAAAATTCCCTGTGCTCACGGGTCATTTGATCCGGACAATCCACCGGCTGCTCCGGAAATTGATCTTTCTTTTTCCGAAACATCCCGCCGGGCAAATATTTCCTGAAAAAACGCAGCAAGTCCATCCACCGAAACCCATTATCCTTTTGTTCCCCAGGGCTTTCCGAACCCCTGAAAAAAAAATGGCCGGTTCCGCGCCGGAAGACATCGCCAACGCCAACCGCCAACCCTTTCTGCCACCAAGCAATACGGAGTGCCCCTTAAATGATACAGACGCGCCGGACTTCGGCCATGTCGGTCAACCCCTGGAATACTTTCAATATGCCGTCCTGCATCAAGGTGCACATGCCCTGGCTGCTTGCCTGGTGAAACAACTCTTCCGCACTGGCCTGCTTCTTAATCATTCTCTTGATCTCGGGAGTCCCTTCCATCATCTCGTGGATCCCGAGACGCCCCTTGTACCCGGTGCCATTGCACTGTTCGCAGCCTACCGGGGCATAAATTTTCAAATCCTTTGAATATTCGATATTCAGCGCCTTGAAGGCCTCCGGTTTATAGGCTTCGACGATTTCATCAAATTCGTCTTTCGGCGGATTATATTCCTTCCTGCATTTTTTGCACAGCCGCCGGAGCAGCCGCTGCGCCAGAACGCAGATAAACGCATCGGAAAAATTAAGGGGATTGAGCCCCATGTCCAGAAGACGGGTAACGGTTTCCGGGGCCGAGTTCGTATGGAGCGTTGAGAAAACAAGGTGCCCCGTCAATGACGCCTCGATGCCGATGGAGGCGGTCTCGTAATCCCGCATTTCCCCGACCATGATGACGTCCGGGTCGGCCCGCAGAAACGAACGCATGATCCGGGCAAAATCCAGCCCAATTTTGTTGTGCGTCTCGACCTGACGGAGCCCCTGCTGGCTGATTTCCACCGGGTCTTCCGCCGTCCAGATTTTCCGCTCCGGGGTATTGATGGCGCCAAGAGCGGAGTGCAGGGTGGTTGTCTTTCCCGAACCGGTGGGGCCGACACAGAGGACGAGCCCGTAAGGCTTGGCGATGGAACGCTTCAAAACGCCCAGGTTCCTCTCGGTCAGGCCCATTTCGTCGATTTTCATGGCACCGGATGCGGCCAGGATACGCAGCACCACGTCTTCAAGACCGCCGCTGGTGGGCAGGGTCGCCACCCGCAGTTCAAACTGGGGGACCCCCCTGCGCCGGAACTTGATCTTGCCGTCCTGGGGCAGGCGCCGCTCCGATATGTCCAGGTTGGACATGATCTTTATCCTGGATAAAATCGCCGTGGCAAAGGTGTTCGGCACTTCCGTAAAGTCCTGGCACACGCCGTCGATGCGGAAACGAACCTTTGTACGCTTGGCGATGCCGCAGGGCTCTATATGGATGTCCGACGCGTTTCGCCGGTATGCGGTAATCAAAATCTGGTCGACCAGCCGGACCACTTTGCTGGAGGATTCGTCGTACACATCCGCCAGATCTTCCTCGTCCTCCTCATCCTCCTCGAAGGCGATGTCCGGAAGTTCATCTATTGCTGCAGCAGGCGCGGGGCCTTCCGAGATCTGCTTCTTTTTTCCGGCGAAAAAATGATTGATGATCGCTTCGATATCCTCCTTGATACCGACCGAAAAGGTAAACTTGTTGGTATTAAACAGGGCTTTTGCGTGGTCCAGCTTTCTCAGGTCCTTGGGATCATCCAGGAGAATTTCGATATAATCGATTTCCCAGTGCAGGGGCACCCACAGGTCCTGGAGCAGAAACGGCTTTTTCAGGTTGGCAAGAAGCTCATACGGAACGCCCATTTCCGGGTCGAACGTTTTAAATGGGCAGTTATAGTAGGCGGACAGCGATTGGCCGATCTCCTCCTTTGAAATCTTGAACTGGCTCATGAGCACATGCTCCACGCTCTTTTTGCTCTTCTTGGAGATGCCCAGCGCCTTTTGAAGCTGATCTGTAGTCACAATCTCGTTTCGGAGCAGGTAATCGTATCGCGACTCATAGCTTTTGCCCGGTTCGACCGACTTGATTTTCTCCTTGATCTTCGGGTATACCGGATCAATTTTCTGCACGGATTCAAAACTGTTTACTGCAAGCTCTTTGTAATCCCGCTGTTCCAGTGCCTGGCCCAGTTCATAGCGAAGCGTGGCCTCCGCTTCTTTTGCCGGCTTGTATTCGTCTATTGTCTGGTTGACCCACTCGACGGCTTTTTCCGGGGAATACACGGCAAACAAGCACTCCATGAGATCCGGCAGAAAATCCGCCACGGGAAAATCCATGGCAAAGAGTTTCCGGTATTCATCCAGCGACTCCTTGTAGAGACCCAGCTCCTTGAACGCGGAAGCACTGTCATACGTTTCCGGGGCGCTCTCGCCGATGGAAAGTCCCGACTTGATGTGGGAAACATCCTGGGAGGAAAGGTCCTGGGCCGCTTCCTGCTCGATTTCCTCCATTTCCTGGCCCAGTTCATGAATCTTTGATTCGATTTTCGCCCGTTTCTCTGCGTCAATGTCATGATATTCGGCAAGAATGCTCTGATACAGGGCAACCGCTTCATCAAACAAGCCGTGGGATTCATAGGCCTCGGCGGCTTTCATTTTTGACTGCAGGTCGTCGGATTGTTCGGATATGGTTTCCATTTGTTGTAAAATCCTTTTTCTTCTATATCCTTGGTTTCATCCGCCCTCTCCGGATGGCGCACTGGAAAAGGGGGACCCTGAAACCCCGAAACGTACAGGATTCAATTGTAACGATTGTATGGCAAAAACAACGAGCGGTTGCAGAGATATGATTGAAAACCCGGATGAATGCGTTAAAAAAATTTTTTCTTGAAAATACGACCGATCCTGCTGCCGAAATTTTTCATCGAATCCAGCTCCGGCATCAATATTTCACAATTCAGGCGGACCATCGCGATGGGTGCGATATCATCCATGATCACCAGAAAAAAACCGTTTTGCAGTTTTCGAAGATAAATCCGCCCCCGGTCAAACACAAAATCAGCCTCCGTGAGTTCCCCCAGTTCGGAGACAAAGGGTCCCCAGTTAAAGGCATCTATCGCCGATGCATCTTTCTGATACCGGTCCGAGAACCGTTTGGCGATCAAACTACCCGTCGGGTCCAGCACCAATGCGCCGTGAACCCCTTCTATGCCGACAAGATCCTTAAAAATATCTTTCATGGGAATTTCCGCAGCCTTTTTTTTCATACAATCGTGACGTATTGTGTCAACCCAGCCAAAAAACAGAAACGATGGAAAGCGCCTCACCGGAGGCAGAATTCGCGGTTTTTGGCTTGAATGGACCCCCCGGTTTCTTTGGTCGTGCCTTGCAGGCGCAATACGCTTTTCAGCGGAAAACCGAAACAGGCAAGTCTGCACCGACGATTTATGCAAATGCAGCAATCAATCCTTCCCTGGAAAGGTTTCTGTCAAGCATGACAACCACATTTTCCGTGTCCGGAACGACCAGGATCTGCTTGTCATTCCGGTTCATATATATCACATTTAAGACGCCGATTTCAAATAATTGACCAAGGCTTTCCGCCTGGTATATCAATTCCGCCGATTTCGGATCGCTGTATGCATCCAGGATGCCCTCGTCAGTGCCCATGGCGGTGGCAATCTTCTTCTCCGCGGATTGTACCGGCGACAATTTTTCATCCGGGGAACCGGCCTGCCGGGCCGGGGTTCCGGCTGCCTGATTCGCGTTCCTTGTCACGTGACCGGCGTTTGTATTCTCCCTGCCGGCCGCGTTTCCCGCACCCGGGTGCAACGGCGGTTCCGGCCCGGCTTTCGACGCCGTTTCCGAAAAAACCGCTTCGCCGCTTTCTTCATCCGCGCCTTCATCCCTGGAACGCATGGCATCGAGAAGGATCGCCTGCAGTTCCCCGTCGATGAGCTTTTCCGAAACCGCGCAGCTGTTTTCGATGAACAAAGAAACACCGGACCATGACAGTATTTCGTAGGCCGCATCTATCCCTTTCAGATTTCCAATGCGGGCGTCCATCAGCTGACCGTTCCGGAAAAACAAAACGCCGCTTCTGACCCCGGATTCACGCCGTATGCGGAGGGTACAGGTCTGCTCTTCCATTTCAACGAGCTGCAGGTAGGTCTCGAGCGATACCTTGTTAAGGCTCCCCCCCTCCTCCTTTTTTTTCAGGATCTTCATGATACGGCGAAACAGCCCTATGCCGTCCACCGGCTTGGTCAGGTAATCCACTGCTCCGCTTTTCATGACCACGTCTTTGGTTTTCGGCTTGTCAAAAGCAGTCATGGCGATAACCGGAATATCCGGGTAGTGCTTTGTGACAAGCCCCATCAGCTCAAATCCGTCAAGGCCCGGCATGCGGAGGTCGGAAAGGATGACGGAAACATCCGTCCCGGAAAGGATTGCCAGGGCCGATTGCCCATCTGCCGCGGTTGCCACGGAAAAAAAATCGGAATACTCTTCGAGCTCTTTTTCCAGCAAGCGGAGCAGGGCCTGGTCATCATCTACGATCAACACTTTCGGTATCATATGCCCCATCCTGTTGAATTGGCTTTGTTCTCAGAAAACGCAAATCGCCACGTAATATATTACAACCGCAGATCAAACGCAATTACCTCATTGCCGAATTTGTTTCGCCAGGGGTGAAGTTCCTTTCGCAACTGGGGGGTCAAATCAAAACGGTCTGCAATTTCAGAGACGCATTCGGATATAGCCGCCACCAGTACTTTTGGCTCGGATTCACCGGTATAGGAAACAGTTCCGCCTGAATAGCGGAATTCCGCCGCAAAAGGATCCAGAAATTCGTATTTATCCACCTTTTCAACAAATTTCTGGTTTAAAAGCGTTTCAAAATCATGCCGGATCTTCCGGTTGCTCCGGACAACCTGTTCCATGGTGCCGAGCAGGTCTTGCAGCATCGCAAGGACCCTTGCCGTATCCATTCCGGATGTCGAAGCCTCGGAGGCCCCAGGCGTTTTGCTTTTTCCCGTTTCCGCTTTTGACTTTGTCTTTGATTGGGATGGCTCGCTTTTTTTCTTCTCCCGAAACGCAACCGCCGGAGATGCACTGCCGTTTGCCTTTTCCGCCATGAAAATCCGTGAAACACTGAACTTTCCGCCATGTTCACCTGACTGCGCGATCAGCTCCTCCCGAAACGACGAGGACCGGTCAATATTTCCCTGGTTCTTCGCCGACAAGCCGCCGATAAGCTCGCCGTTGAAAAAGAACAACAGCCCTCCCTTGAAATCACCGCGCAACCGGACGTCAATATAGCCGGTGAGCTTTTCCGTTTCCATTTTACGAATCAGCCCGTCAAGGTCTGTAAAGTCGGTGCTGAGATTGCTGTATATCACTTCTGAGTTTGGAAGGTTGGCCCAGAAATAAAGGCGGTCCGGACGGATCCAGTATACCGAGACGGAAAAGTTCTTGAGGGATGACAGCTTTACTATCCGGTCAACCGCCGCTTTTCCCACCGTCATTTTTTTCTTTTCCTCGCAACAGCCGTTTACCACCTGGTATTCGTCGAAAAAAAGAGCGCATTGCATCGTCGGCGCCTTGAAATATACGACGCCGGCGCCCAATTCCCCCTGGTAATGCTCGATGAGCTTCTGCATGTCCAGGTAGTAGCTGTTCATATTCGTAATTGCCGGTTTTTCTTTCGGTATAATAATCATTTCTCATTTCCCTCAAAAAACGTATGTGATGGCATTGGTAACCGTTGGCGCTCTTACCAGTTTCTCGATCGTTTTTTCGAAGGCGCCGCAGGGGAACGAACCCCCCAATGCAAAACAAGCAATGCGGCACCATGTTGCCCGGCATTGCTTGTTTTGCATGCAGCTTTCAACCTTCAAAACCCGATTACCGGCGGCGGCGCCTCAGTCGTTCAATGGAAAAACGCAGGCTGTCCTGCATCCTGGAAATCGCATCTCCAAGGCTTCCGATCTCGTCGTTTGAGCGTATATCGATTTCCGCTTCCATATCGCCAACGCTGATCCGGTCCGCCACATCCGTGAGGTACTGGATTTTCCGGGTCAGCCGGTAACCGTAAATAATGATGCAAAGACCGATAAGGAGAATGGCCGCAAGGAAAATACCCATATTGACATAAAGCGTCTGGGTGGCTAGAAATTCGGCACTGTCTCGGAGGTCTTCGGTTCTTTGCTCAAACTCCTCGATGTTCGAGGTGGCCATCAGCAAAAACGGCGCCCCCTCGAGCTGAATGGGGGCGATCGCCATAAATTTTTCCCGGACAACCCCGTCCGGATCCATCCAATAGTAGCGGCCCGTAATTTCTGTTTCACCCCCATCCGCCTGCTTGAGGAGTTCGAAGAATGCGTCGAAATGGGGGCCGAGCGCCGCGCGGACGGCGTCTATGTCCTCGATGCCGATGACGTGCGGATTCGGATGCGCCCATATGGTCCAGTCCTGATCCGGTTCCGGATACTGCAGAATAAGCGTATACCCCGATTCCCCGATCGCCTGCACCGCGATCTGGCTGAACTCCGGGTCGTATGCAAAATCGTCGCGGTCAAGGTCCGGGTTGGCCCTCAGGTAAAGTTCGGCCTGGAACGCCACGTCGCGCGCTTTCTCCAGAAGCATTTCCGCCCCCGCCTCGGTCAGCAGTTCGGTGCTTTCCCCGGTGATTTCGTCAACAAGCAGGTTGATCTGCCACTGGGAGAAAGCCCCGGATATGGCGATAAGGACAATCGGCACCAGAAAGAACAATAGAAACATTTTTCCCCGCAGGCCGATCGCCCCCTGCCTGCGCCCCGAACCCGTAATTTTTCTCGAGGGGGTATCCATCGCAGGCTCTTGCGAGGCGGCCGCTTCGGAGGGGGCGCTCCCGGTTTGTTCCTGCTCCTGCAGCTTTTCGATCATCTTATCCCCGGGCCACATCTCCGAAGGGCCGGCAGTCGTATCCATAAGGTTTGACAGTGTTGTCACATGGTTGCATTCACTGCACCGGACCTTGACGTTTTTGTCCTTGTACTTCTGGATTTTTTTGGGATCAATATGGTATATCTTTCCACATTCCTCGCAAATCAAACTCATCAGTAACTCCTCCTCGCTAAAAAAAAGGTTGGCTTCCCCTGGAAAATACTGTCTTTTTATCCTTGAACCGTTTTGATAAAGATCTACCCGATCCAGGCGCCTACAATTAAACTTCCCGTAATTTCTTCACCATGGATTGCTGGAATGCCACTTTTCGTTCTTCCCGCAAAATCTGCCGCGCCAGCACATCGACGAGTTCAGCGGCCCGATGCGCGGGAAAGCGGTCCTGCGTTTCACCCATATCGGCGACTTCATCCTCGATCACCACGTCCGCAATGGGGCCCATCGCTTTTGACAGTTCAACGGACAGCGCATTAAAAAAATCCCGCCCAAGAACCGGCATCGATTCAGCCGCCGCTTCACAGAGCCGCATCTGGTAGATCCGACTGACAATATCCCGTAATGTCTTCATGTTCATGTTCAGGGAATGTGCAACCTGGCCGAGCGTTTTCTTGCCATCCAGTTCCATTAGAACATTGAGCATCTGGCTATCCAGTGAAACCTCTCCCATATCCGCCCTGACGGTCCGTTTCAGAATCAGCTTCGAAATGTCACCCGAAAATATATCCGCCATGAAAAAGCCTCCGTAATATTTTGGCCGCAAGAAAAAAGGATTCCTGCCAACACGATAACCGCTGCCTGCTATTTATGCCGGCGAACGCCCGTGATCAAAGCGCTTGTCTGCACGGGAGCCGGCAATGCGCTTCATGAACCGGGCGCTGCCAGGTCCCGCCTGATTTTTTCAAACTCTTCCGCTATTACCTTTTTCAACTTCTCCACGATATATTCGGCGAGGGAATCGAGTGCTTCCCGGCTTTCCAGAGAAACGGGAATCCCGGTCATTTGACTGTCTACCGCCGTCGCCGGCCGGGCAGCCCGCTTGTGGTCGGTTAATTTCTGCTTCAACTCCTTAAAGGCCTTCACTTCAACGGCAAGCAGCTGCTTTTGCTGATTTATCGGCATGGAAGGCGTCCTGACGATCCTTTCCAGGACGTTGAACGCCGAACTGACCAGTTTGATGGCATCTGGATGGGTATTGACCTTTTTCGCCCGGATATACTTCCCGATCGACTCCAGCAGCTTCAGACACGTGGACAGAACCGGATCCTGTCCGTATTTCTGTTTAAGCAGCGCCACCTCGTTTAAGAATCCGCGCATCGTATCATCGGTGATTTCCCACTCGATTTCCGCCACCAGCGCCCTGAGATTATCTATGGGCGATTCGTCCCGGCTGATCTCGACTGTCCGCGCTGCTGGTGAAGGCCTGGAATCAACGGAACCCGCCTCTTTTTCCTGCCGGCGCTTTCCTCCCGGATCGGCGGCCTGCTCTTCCTCTTCGAATGTCCCGTCATCATCTTCAGCAAACAACTCGTCAAGCCGGCTTGACACCTCGGCGCCAAGGCCCCCATCATCTTCGTTGGTAACCAATACTCTACCCTCCTATTCCAGTTTTTTTCGAAGTGAACTCACCGTCAATGCGATGATCTTTTTCATTGTCGCGGTAACATTTTCGCCGCTCACGGCGCTGGCTGGAAAATAAGGCGCTTTTAACTGGCGGTTTAAGTCGTTCTGCATGGTTTCGATCGGCAGAATGGGGATACCCTCTTCGGAGAGATCGCGCTTATTGTATTGCATGACCACGGGGACGTTTAGAATGTTTTTATTAAACGATTCCAGGTTTTCCTTTAAATTCTGTAGGGAGCGGACGTTCATCTCCCGGCGGAGATCCATGGAATCAGCGACAAAAACCACGCCGTCGACCCCCCGCAATACGAGACGACGCGTGGCATTGTACTTGACCTGCCCCGGCACGGTGTAGAGCTGAATTTTTATGCTGTGCCCCTTTATTTCCCCCATGTCAAAAGGCAGAAAGTCAAAAAAGAGTGTCCGGTCGCCATAGGTTTTGACCGTCACCATTTCGCTCAATATTCTCTTTTTGAACTTTCGATTGATATATTCAAGATTGGTTGTTTTACCACCCCTTCCGGGACCGTAATAAACAATTTTTACCTGAACCTCCCGCTTTTTCGGATTAATTAATGCCAAATCATCATCCTCCGAAACAATTAATGTTAGTCCCGCTGCTGCAATTGCGTAAACAGGTTAACCGGCACAACTCGTTGACGTGAAGTTCTCGCCCGACACCGCATGGCGCCATCCCGCCCGTAAAAATACAATTCACCGCAAATCAAGAAATGCGGGATCTTCGAGCGGCATATCAAACCAGCAGCTGTATGCGCTTTACGGCCTCAGCCACTTTCAGGCGGAGAAAACCGAGAGACACGTTTTTGTTGAAAATCGTCAAAAGAAGCAAATCATCAACCACTTTGCTGAAATGAATGCTTTCTTCCTCCCCCTTGTGAAACAGCAGCGAAAACTCCTGTTCGCCGATAATATTGGCCATTGCACTGACGGCGCCGTAATTGCCTGCCGCAAGGGCTGCAAGCGAAAACACGTCATGACTGGAGTCGCCGGAGTCGAGATTGACGATAACATTACCGGCAAGGTCCATAAGGATCACGCTTTGGACACCAAGCTCAATAAGCTCCTCTTCCAGCACATTTTCGATCGCCTCGATCTGCTCCTTGGTAAAATCGATTGTAAAATCCATTCTTTATCACCTCTTTTTTAAATCGGATACCTTCTTAGAACCCGCCGAAAAATTGTCCTTCGGCCCAATCTCCCCACTCTCTTTGTCGACGGCTTGTTTCAAATCCCCGAAGTATCCCGGCATGTCTGCGGATTAAAACAAGGCGTCGCCGGGATCTGGACCGAAATCCGAATTTTGAGACAGGTTCTAGCGGTCTTTTCATAAAACGGCGTTCACGCATAGTGTTTCGACGCTGGAAAACGGACCGATACTATTTAAATGAAGTCAACTGTACAATTAAAGCATTTGAAGATTTTACGCAATAAAAAAAAGCACTTAAAAAAGTGGGCTACGGGCAATTGAAGGACAAGAAACAAGGGGGCGGCATTTCCTCACAACCCGCGTAACGGCGAATGGGAGCCAAATGGATGGACAAGAAAAATCGGAATTTCTACCGAGTCATATGTTCGGCTGTTCTGCAAAAAGCCGATTTGCCCCGCTTATCCGCCGTTTTAAAAGCGTGTAAAGCATGATTCGCTTTTTAAAGGACGCTCATGCTTTCTTTTATTGAAATTAAACCATAAAGTCAATACTTTCCTTGGCAGCAGGTTGTTTCAGCACCCCCATGACCATGCGCCTTCCGGGTGCCATCGGGGGAGCCGGCCGGCGCGGTTCATACAGGTTCGTCCGGGGCGGAAAAGTATTGGTCGACCAGTTTTTCCGCAAGACCGATATACTCGGCGGTCTGCATCCCGGCAATTCGGGTTTTCAGCGGCGCCGGCAGGCTTTCGAGATTTTCGACGAAAGCGCCAAGATCTTCCCGGGTTATTTTCCTACCGCGGGTCAATTCTTTCAGTTTTTCATACGGCCGGTTTTCCCCGTGCAGCCGCATCGCCGTCTGAACGGGCTCGGCAAGTAGTTCAAGATTGTCGGCAAGGTCTTTCTGAATGACCGCCTCGTTGACCGCGAGCTTGTCCATGCCTTTCAGCGTACTTTTCAGCCCGATGACAAAGTAGCCGAACAGCGCACCGATGTTTCGCAATACGGTGCTGTCACTTAAATCCCTCTGGAAACGGGAGATTAACAGTTTGACCGCCATGTGATCCATCATTGAAATGGCAAGGCCCATATTGCCTTCACTGTTTTCAAAATCAATGGGGTTCACCTTGTGCGGCATGGTTGAAGATCCCACTTCGCCGTCTTTCAGCTTTTGGGAAAAATAGCCATGTGAGATATACCCCCACATATCCCTGTCAAGATCTATGAAAACAGCGGCGAGCCGCACCATGGCATGCAAAATCGCGGAAAGATGATTGTAGGGGTTAATCTGGGTGGTATAAAGCACGGGCTCAAGGTCCAGGTAGTGGCGCAAAAACCTTTTGGAGGCGGATATCCAGTCGATATCGGGCAATACGAAATGGTGAGCGTTGAAATTGCCGCTTGCCCCGTTGATTTTCCCGAAAACGGGAAGGGTTTCAAGGGTGTCGGTTTCCATCCGGATGCGCCACGCAAAATTAATCATCTCCTTGCCCACCGTTGTCGGCGTCGCCGGCTGTCCGTGCGTTCTGGACATCATCGGCACATGCTTGTGCGCCAATGCCATTTTTTCCAGTTTTTCCTGCACGCTTCGCAAAAGGGGTACAATGTGATTTCTTCCCGCTTTGAGCATCAATCCATAGGCGGTATTGTTAATGTCTTCGGAGGTGCAGGCGAAATGCACCCATTCCTTTATCCTTTCATACCCTTCGTCAATGAGCTGTTGTTTGATATAATACTCCACGGCTTTTACGTCATGGTTGGTCTCCGCCTCAATGGCCTTGACCGCACGGGCGCTTTCGGCATCAAAGTTTTCGCAAATACGGTCGATGCAGGCCATCAGACCGTCATCGGTACGATCGAGCTTCATTTCAAAAAGCAAAAACTTGAGCCACTGCGTCTCGACGCAGACCCTGCTTTTGATCAGGCCGTATTCGGAAAAAATATCGCGCAAGACTTCCGTATAATGCCGGTAGCGTCCGTCCAGTACAGAAAGTGAACAAATCCCCATCTTCATTCCTTATTTTTTTGTTTAAACCACCCAACCATTAAAATAAATCCACCGCCGGACCACGAGCACCGGGACGGGGGAAACGGTCGAATCGGCCGTTTCCAAAGGGCGTTACTCCGTGGCCACCATTGCAGGCGGCCGCGTATCATTGATAAAGGAACGGATCCCTTCGACGATGCCATTGCACAGCACCCTTTGATAGTCAACGTCCATAAGGCGCCGACATTCCCTCGGATTGCTGATAAAACCGGTTTCGATGAGAATCGACGGCATCTGGGCCCCGAGCAGCACATAGAATGGGGCCTGCTTGACGCCTTTGTTCACCACCGGGTTGAAGGATCCGGATGCCTTGCCGTACATCGATTTTTGCGCATATGTCGCCAGCCGGCTCGATTCGTTTATCTTGGCGTTGTGCATCAGATCGTTCAGGATTTCCTGCAATTCGCTGATATTTTTCTCCGAAGTGGCATTTTCCCGCGCCGCCACGGCAATGGACTCGTTATCCGTCGTCAGGTTCAGAAAATAGGTTTCCATTCCATGGGCATTTTTATTTCTCGACGCATTGGCATGAATGGATATGAAAAGATCGGCCCTCTGGGTATTGGCAATGGCGGTCCGCTCCTCCAAGGTGAGATACGTGTCCGTCGTCCGGGTCAGGACGACCTCGAGCCCGAGATCCCTTTTGATCTTTTTGGCGAGCATCAGGGATATGTCAAGGACGACGTCCTTTTCATAAATCCCCGCGACGGCGCCGGGCGCCCCGGGGTCTTTCCCCCCGTGGCCGGGATCGATAACAATGCGGCGAACGCCCAGGGCAAGCTGACGGGCGATGGAGGCGGCGCCCGTATCCTGGTCGATTTCCCCGGTATGAAACCTGCCGGTTGAAGGACGGGGAACTCCCTGGCTATCGCTTTCCCCGCGGACGTCGATAACAATCCGGAATGGATTTTTCAGGGCGAATACATTATAATCCTTGAAGGATTTCATATCCACGACCACCCGCACCGTATCCGGGGTGAACTGTCCGGCCCTCACATCCTTTAAATGCGCATCGTCAATGGGAATCCTTCGCTCGATGGATTCCGACAGCCGGCTTTTCTCCAGATCCACATAAAGCCTTTCATGATTCTGATTTATGGAAGGATCCTTCTTTAAGAAATTGTTTATGTAGTCGGTTTCCTGATTTGCATCGATGACGATCCTTGTATAATCCGGATTGGACCAGTACCGGATGCCCGTTATCGTTGCCGGGTCCCCGAATGTCGGGTTCCCGGCCTTTTTATCCGTTGATGCGACGACTTCTCCGGAAGTGGTCTCCCTGCCGGTGAGCGCTGCGATGGGATCATCCCGGGAGGATCCGCTTTTTATGGAGACTTCGGCACGTTTGCTGTAAGCACTGTCCGGATACCTGCGGATGACTTCGCGGAATATTTCCTCGGCTTTTTTCTCATCGGCAGGACTGTAAGAATGGCTGTAGAGTTCCCGATACATTTCCCCTGTCCGGAACAGGCCGGCTGCCGCCCACGGTCCTTCCGGATCGATTCGGGTTACGTTTTCGTATTCCCGGATCGTCTCCAGCCAGTATGACCGGTATTTCTGTTTTTCCGGGGACCGTTTCAATGCAGCGTACATGGATTCGGCGGCAAGGTATTGGCGCTTTGCCTTTTCATCTGTGTCCCGGCTTTGCCGGCCTTTCCCCATGTCTTTCAGGTCGGCAGCCGCCCTTTTGCTGTAATCGCTTCTCGGATAGTCGCTTTTAACCTGTTCGAGCAGGGAGCGTGCCTTGGTCAGATCGGAAGGTTTGTACGACAACCGGTAGAGCTCCCCGTACAGGCGGCCGGTCATGTAAAGGCCTGCCGCAGCCCATGGCCCCTTCCTGTCCATGCGGTATACATCCTCAAACTGTCGGATGCAATCAAGCCAGTAACTTCGGTACTGCTTTTTTCCGGCATCGTCTTTGAGACTGTTGTAGCAGGCTTCGGCCTCGAAATAGCGCTGGCTGGGGGAAGACGCCCCGGTTGTGGCGCACGAACACATTACCAGAATCGCACACAGTAAAATTGCAGGGAAGATTGCACGTTTTGTCATGAAAACACTATTGCCCAATGATCGCTGATCCAACATCCTGACGACCGGTTACCGGAAAAAAACTTTGTTCCAATTCTTTGCATTTATCCATAGACATCATGATCAAGGCGATTTCGTAGGGGCACCCCTTGCGAGTTCCCTGATTGTGGGCACCCGCAAGGGACCCCTACTGGCCATTATCTGTGGAAATATTGATGGTGTCTGTACAAAAATGGAAAAATTAGTTATTGCGCCGCTGCCGGCTGTATTGTTTATCCACAACCGCCTTGACTTTTTCCTGGAGCATGCCCAGATAGTTTATGGCCTCCAGGGGGGTCATGTTGGCGACATCGATCTGCATTAACTGCTCCGCCGCGACCTCCTCGGGCAGGCGAAAAAGCGAAAGCTGCCGGTAGTTTTCCCGTTCCCGCGCGCTGGTAATTTTTGAAACGGTATTTTTTTTGTCCGCCCCCTCCGCCTCGATGCCGGCCAGCACATTGCGGGCGCGATTTATGATCGCCTCCGGCATGCCGGCAAGGCGCGCCACCTGTATGCCGTAGCTCTTGTTCGTAGCCCCCTTCTCCAGCTGATGGAGAAAAATGATTTCATCCTCCACCTGCTTGACCGCGATATTGTAATTTTTTACCCGGGGCCTGGTCTTTTCCAATTCCGTCAACTCATGGTAATGGGTCGCAAAAAGCGCTTTAACGCCCGTTCCGCGAAGATCATGCAGGTATTCGGCAACCGCCCGGGCGATGCTCAATCCATCATACGTGGACGTTCCCCTGCCGATTTCATCCATTATCACCAGGCTGTCGGGGCTGGCATTGTTGACGATGTTGGCGGTTTCCTCCATTTCCACCAGAAAAGTGCTTTTCCCCATGGAAAGGTTGTCAAGGGCCCCCACCCGCGTAAATATCCGGTCGGTGATGCATATATCTGCGCTTGCCGCCGGAACGAACGCGCCCATCTGCGCCATGATCACCATAAGAGCCACCTGGCGCAGCACCGTCGATTTCCCGGCCATGTTGGGCCCGGTGATAATGAGGACCTGGTTTTCGGCATTGTCCATGATGATGCTGTTCGGCACGAAACGCCCGCCGGGGGTCAGTTTTTCCACAACGGGATGGCGCCCCTCTTCAATGCGGATAACGCCTTTGGTGTTGATGTCGGGACGGCAGTAGCTGTTTTTCTCTCCGAGTTCGGCCAGGGCCGTTACTACGTCCACCTGCGCGATGAATGCAGCCGCTTCCTGAACGAACCGGTTTTTTTCCACAACCGCGGAGCGCAGTCGCTGAAAAATCTCATATTCAATGGCAGCGCGCTGTTCCTGGGCCGTAAGGACCTTTGTTTCAAAATCCTTCAACTCTTCCGTGATATATCGCTCGGCATTGACCAGGGTCTGCTTGCGCACAAAATCTTCGGGCACGGAGGACAGGTGCGTTTTGGAGACTTCGATATAATATCCGAAAACCTTGTTGTAGCGAACTTTCAGGGAATTTATGCCGGTTCTCGCCTTTTCCCTTGCCTCGATGCGGGCGATAAAGGACTTCCCGTCCCTGGCGATCTCAATAAGCTCATCGAGCCGGGCATCGTAGCCGGAACGGATCATGAACCCTTCCGTTACGGTAAGGGGGGGGTCGTCCACGATCGCTTTTTCGATCTCCTCCGCTAGCGCATAGACGGGTTTGAAGGTTTCCCCGTCCGCATGGAGCAGGCCCTCAAAATCCGTGAGAACCGACACCATGGCCGGGAATTGCCGTATGGAACGACAAAGCGCTGCAAGATCCCTGGCGTTGGCCTGACCCATGGCGATTCTTCCCGAAAGCCGCTCCAGGTCAAAAACGCCCTTAAGCGCGCTGCGAACGCCTTTTCTTTCATGCCCGCGCACGGCCATTGCTTCCACCGCGTCCTGTCTGGCGGCGATGGCGGCCTCGTTCAGGAGAGGGTACCGGATCCATTGCAGGAGCAGCCGCCCTCCCATGGCCGTAATCGTCATATCCATGATGTCCAGGAGCGAATTTTTCCGCCCCCCGGTTTGCAGCGCCGCCAGAAGCTCCAGGTTCCGGCAGGTGATGTCGTCAATCAGCAGGTGGTTTTCCAGGCTGTACGTTTCAAGCCGTCCGATATGAGACAGTTTGCGTTTCTGGGTGTCTTCAATGTAATTCAGGAGGGCCCCGGCCGCGCTGACGCCCGCCGTAAGATGCTCGCACCCGAACCCGTCAAGGCTTCTGGTTCTGAACTGTTCCGTTATTCTTCGGCGCGCCGAAGAATAATCAAAGCACTCGTCGCTCACGTACTGGAGGTTTTTATCGCCAAAGGCGTCGCAAAATGCCTTATATCGATGATTGTCTTTTGCAGATGCGGGGAGCAGGATTTCGCTGGGGGATATGCGGCGGGACTCGTCAACAAGCAGCTCGGCGCCTGCGGTCTGCGTTACACGAAAGGTGCCGGTTGACAGATCGAGGCATGAAAGGCCGCCGTATTGGCCATCGTGGCAGACCGAAAGAATATAGTTGTTGGACCGCTCATCAAGCAGTTCATTGTTCAGGACCATCCCCGGCGTTACCACGCGGACGACTTCCCTTTTGACCAGTCCCTTTGCTGCCGCAGCGTTTTCGGTCTGCTCGCACACGGCCACCCGGAACCCTTTTTCGATAAGCCGGCCGATATAGGCTTCCGCCGCCTTAACGGGTACCCCGCACATGGGAACCGGTGACGGTTCGTTCTTGTTTCTTGTCGTCAGTGCAATTTCGAGCTCCCGGGAAGCGACCTGCGCATCCTCGTAAAACATCTCGTAAAAGTCGCCCATCCGGTAAAAAAGGATGCAGTCGGCATAGGCTTCCTTAATCTCCAGGTATTGCCTCATCATAGGGGTTTTCTGGGGGGTCGTTTTCAGAACTTCTCTTGTTTCACCCATTTATAGCGGCACCCGGTATTTTTCATTTCGTTACCCGTTTATATCATGCGCGGGAAATCTCCGCATCGACGGCTTTTTCGCTGTCGGCACCCACGTCCGAGTCCGCCGTGCCGGACCCGGATCCTTCAACGGCCGCAAGCCTGGATTCCATTTCATCGATGCGCTGCTTGTCCGCATTGATCTTTTCATTCAATTCTTTGATGGTTTTCCGCTTTTTATATCCGTAGGAAAAACTCAGCAGGAGCGACACCAGAAACCCGATGACAAAAACCGCCAGAAAATACAGAATATTGGGAAGTTCTCCGGATTCTCCTTCAAAAAAATACAGATTAATGCCAATACTGTGTTCGGCCATAAAATATTCATTGTTCTGGTATATGAAAATCGCCAGTACAGCAACAATGACAAGCCACAAAAAGTATTTTATTTTCTGCATGTATAATCTCCTTTACCCTGTCTATTATCCGTCCAGGCGGTTTGTTCAGAAGCCAACCCCTTCGCCCGAAACCGTCCGGGGCGTCAAAGTTCATTCTGCTTGCATTCAGGGAGTCATACTGACTGTTTTACAAAAAAAACTCAACCGTTTTTTCCATTGGACCGCAAGAGCGAATCCACGACAACGCAACACCGGCTCAGGGCTTGCCTGCCGTCTTCGGCCGCTGATTTTCCGGGACCTGCTCCAGAAAGTACTGGTCCGTCATGCCGGCGATAAAATCCCGGACAATATGGGCGGGCTTTCGGCTGGCAATGTATTGTTCCGACATCGAATCAATGAACCGGCCATAGACCGGGGAATCGGGATTCTTTTTTTCAATATCGGCCACGTAGCGCTCGAACAACTGCTCAAAAATGCTTCCAATGGTGTCCTGATCCGCCTTGAACGTTGGGTTGGTATAGATACGTTCATAATTGAACCGCTTCAAAAAAGCCAGCGCCGCAGACACCTCTTCTGAAAACGCCACGTATGGCTTGTCTACACTGTTACGGATCACATCCGTCACCAGGCTGTAGACGATCGTGCCGTTGGTATTGCCAAGGCGCTTCACGCAATGCTCCGGCAGGTCGTCGCGCTGGATGAGTCCCAGGCGGATGGCGTCCTCGATATCCCTGCCCACGTAGCTGATGGTGTCTGAAAAACGGACCACGCACCCCTCGAGGGTCATGGGCGTCAGGTACGCCCCTTTCCCGGAAATCTTTTCTGCCATCTCCCTTTCGTTCTCGGCAAATGTTTTGCCGGCATTCGGGGCAAGTTTCCGGTCGTGGGTTTCGCCGTCATGGCACAGGATACCATCAAGGGTCTGAAGACACAGGTTCCATCCCCTTCCTTTTCGCTCCACCCTCTCCAGGAATTCCACGCTTTGCACATTATGGTGAAACTCACCGATGCCGTGCGCCCGGCACAGGGCGGACAAAAATCTTTCACCGTCATGGCCGAAAGGGGGATGGCCGATATCGTGGCCGATGGCGATCGCTTCAATCAAATCCTCGTTCAGGCCCAGGTATCGCCCAATGGTCCGCGCCACCTTGGAAACAAGCTGAACATGCAGCATCCGGTGCGTGATATGATCATTCCGAACAAGATAGAACACCTGGGTTTTATCAATATAGCGGCTGTATGCAAGGGAATGCAGGATCCTGTCCCCGTCCACGGAAAAATTCATCCGATAATCCGATTCAAGCCTTTTCTCGAATTTTCTCCGGCGCCCTTCACGGCTGAAAGTCGCCCTTTCGGACAGAACCTGTCTTTCCCTCTCCTCGATAACGCCCCGGAAAATGTCCGGCTCCGGACGGTTTTCAAATTTGCCGTTTTTCAATCATTTCCTCCATCATTTTCGAATAATCGATTCCCGCCTCAACCAATCCCTGCCGACCGTATTTCATATTCGCCTCCAGGACGTACAGCTTCCCCCGGTAAAGGCATATGTCTATCCCCACGTCATCCCACCCGCATCCTGTCGCCGTATGGAGCGCAAGGGCAATCGCCGCTTCAGGAACCGGATCGAAACAGACGCGCCCCTTTTGCCCGAGGTTGGTCCTGAATTCCCCCGGATGGGCGATCCGCCAGTAAGCGCAGATAAGCCGTCCCCCGATGACCAGGACTCGCATATCCCGGTCAATGGGCAGATACTCCTGGATATAGGCAGGGCGCCCCAAATCAAGGTAGCGCTGAAGATCTTCGGCACCTGTAAGCAGAAAAACTCCCCGGCCCAGTGCCGAGCCGCGGGGGATCTTTCCTACCATGGGAAAATCAAAGCATGTAAGAATCTTTTCAAAACACTTTTTGCCGTAAAACGTCCGGGTCCGGGGCGTGGGGATTTGCTTGATCGCAAAGAGGGCGGACTGCTTGATCTTGTCTTGTACGAATCGATAGGTGTGGACGCTCGGAAAAATCGGTTTGCCGATCGCGGCGAACATGTCCGCATAAAAGGTGGAGGGGTAGTAGATCTTCCCGGCATTCCGGATCAGATCCTTTTCCTCCAGGCTATAATCCGAGAAATTGGGGCGAACACCGAGTGTAACCACGTTGCTGCAGTGTCGCAGACGCCCCTCAAGGGCAATATTGCATGGGCCGATATGCATGGATCAATATTCAGGATGCAGGATAAATGCTTTGTGCGCTGTGGCAGAAAACCGGTGACGCCGTATTATGACACTGACGATCCAGTACCGCACAGGGGAAAAACAGAGGGCCGCTGCCTGATGTCAATCGCATGTGTGGTTTTCCGGCAGCTTCGGGACGAAGGCATCCGGCAGAAAAGACACGTCAAACCAGGCTTTTTCCACTTTCAGCACCACGGAGGCCTTGTTATTTTCTATTTTCAGGACATCCGGAACCCTGTATCCGTCCACCATCCGTGTCGATACGATTTGGGCACGGTACTTCAGCCCCGTTAAACCGAAAACCTCCACCGCGCGAACATCAGACATATCGGGCAAAAAGTGAATTTTTCCGACCTCACCGTAAAACTGTCTGCTCAATTTCATCACAGGGCCGGCGCCGTCCGCCCCCTTTGCCATCCATGCCGCATCATGCGAAACAACGGGAACGCCGCCGCCGAGCAAAACAACGAGGTCGGCCACGTCCATGTCGATTCCGGCCAATGGCTTGAGGTTGGTCCTTCGGGTACTGCGTTTCCGGTAGCAGCCGTTTTCCGTGTACAAAAAGTAGCATTCGGAAGTGTCGCATATCAGCCTTGCGCCCGGATGCCCTGCCAGGCCGACGGTTTCCACCCGAAACCCCTGCTCCGGCACCGCAAGCCACGCCCCCCGCACAGACCACGCCTCCTTGCCGGAAACGACCTCCAGCCTCCCGATCCCTTTATAGGGGGGGATATCCTCATTTTCCCTTGAAAACCGTGCAAGATGCTCCCTGGCAGGCGCCGTTTGCTCCATCGGCCTATCCGGCAGGACCAATCGCGCACATCCCGGTACCATAAGCGCAACCAGCAAGAGAATACAAATTTTCCGGACCGCAGCGGCAATCATTTATCTGTTCTTTACGCTTTCTATTTTTTTCTCTATTTCCCGCCGGTCATCAGACAGATCGGCCCCATCGGCTGCGTCCAGGCTAAGCAGCGCCCGCTCATACAGCGCCAGCGCTTCCGCCTCGCGCTGCTGCTTGAGATAGGCGTCTCCAAGATGTGTTAGGATTTCAGGATCTTCGGGCCTTTTTTCAACCGCCTTTTCAAGGTATGACACCGCTTTTTCGATGTCCCCCTTCTGGAAATAGACCCACCCCATCGAATCCAGGATATAACCGCTGTCAGGCTTGATTTCAAGCGCCCGGCGAACCAGCTCCTCCGCCTCGTCAAGGTTGTCTCCGGCCAGCGCATAGGTATACCCGAGGTAATTCAATGCATCGGCATGCTCCGGGTCTGTTTCGATAACCATCTTCATCTGTTCGATGGTCTTTTGGGGCTCGCCGCTTTTATCATAGGCAACCCCCAGATCGTAATGAAAATCCGTATTGTCCGGTTCTAGGGCCAGTCCCCGGCGTAAAATCCCGATGGCGCTTTGATATTCCCCGGCATCGACGTAAAATGCCCCCAAAAAACGGATCAGCCGCACCCTGTGGGGCTTGCTGAACCGATCCGCATTTTCAAAGGCCGATTCCAGGACGTTAATCCCTTTATTCTGCTGCTGCTTCTGATTGTATATATCGGCTTTCTGGATCACCGCGTCAACGTAGAACCTGGAGTCGAGGCCCACCTGGTTCAGGTGAGAAAGGGCTTCATCATAATTGCCGATCAGGTATTCGCTTATTCCGGCCAGGTAGTGAAGATCCTGGTCTTCGGGAAGCCCTTTCAGCATCCCCTCCACAACGGAAATGGCCTCCTCGTAACGGTCCTGCGCGATCAGATCCTGGATCACGGTATCAATCACCGTGCGGTCGATTTCGGCCATGAGCCCCAGTTTTTCAAAAAGCGCATCCGCCTTCCATTCATAATCATTTTTCAGGTAAAGCAGCCCCAATGCAATCGCCGCAGATATATTTTCCGGGTCCTCCTCGACGATATCTTCATAAATATCGATCACCTTATCGCTTTCATCCCTGTCGTCATAGATATTGACCAGCTCGAAACGGGCTTCGAGGAACCCCGGCTCTATTTCCACGGCACGGCGCAGCGCTTCGATGGCCCTGTCTTTTTCCCCGGCTCCCGCATAGGCCATCCCAAGGTAGTAGTACCCGACATATGCTTCCGGGTCTTGTTTGACAAGCCGTTGGAATACGTGGATCGCCTCCTCGTGGAGACCGTCCTGAAGGTAAAGGCGGCCGAGCACGAGATAGATATTTTTCCGATCCGGCGCTTTTTCAATCACGCTTTCATAGAGATCCCTCGCCGTTTCAATATCCTCCATCGACTGCCGGATGGATCCGGCGATAATGAGCGTCTCGATATTGTCCGGCTGCATATCCAGTATCTGTTCGCAAAGCCCCAGCGCCTTATCTTTTTTACCGGTCTGGAGATAAATCAGGGCGAGCTCCTGTTTGGGGAGCACGGCATCCGGATCACGCGAGATTGCCTGTTCCATGAATCGGGCGGCGCCTTCCAGGTCCTGGTCACGGATCAAACGCTGCGCCATCAGGTAATAATAATAGCTTCCTCCGGACGACTTCGGCACGGAAAATGCGGGCAGCAGGTCATCTTCCTCATTTATCTCTATTTTCCGGCCCTCCTGCTGCATGGCAGCGCAGCCCGCTATCGCAAAAAGGAGGGCAAACAATGTAAACGCGCAAAATCGCGGCAGGGAACCAATCATGTCTCTCCATATATCCATGCACAACCATCAATCCTCAGCTTCATCCGGCTGAAAATAGTAGGAATCAAAATCTGGAATTTCTTTTTCCAGAAAGGATTTCATTTTCTTTACGATATTTTTCTCCAGCTGCCGGACCCGTTCCCTTGAAATGGCATACTTGTCGCCTATTTCCTGGAGCGTTTCGGGCGTATCCGTAAAGATCCGCTTTTCAAATATGTCGAGCTCGCGCTCATTGAGCTGTTTTTTAAACACCTCGACCTTGTTCCGCAGCAGGGTTTCCAGCTCCTTTTTGGCAATCTGGCTCTCCACGGATTCGTCTTCCGAGCTGAAAAACGCCCCCCGTTCCGTGTCGGAGTCGTCTTTCATGGGCTCGTCCAGGGACAAATCCCAGCTGTCCAAACGCTGCCCCATATCCCGGATCTCCTGCTCAGAGACGCCTAACCGTTCGGACAAAAGCTTCGTTTCTGGAAAAAATCCCTGGTCAATCAGCTTTTGTTTTTCCTTTTTGAGCTTGAAAAAAAGCTTCCGCTGCCCCTGGGTCGTGCCCACTTTCACCAGGCGCCAATTGTCCATGATGAACTTGAGGATATAGGCCTTGATCCAGAAGGCGGCATAATAGGAAAATTTTACATTCTTGTACGGATCGAACTTCTGCACCGCCTGCATCAGGCCGATATTCCCCTCCTGGATCAAATCCATGAGGTTCTGCATCCACGTCCGCTGGAATTCCATGGCAATTTTCACCACCAGCCGAAGGTTGGATGCCGCAAGAAGAAAAGCGGCATCCGGGTCGTTTTCCTCCTGTACACGCCTTCCGAGTTCAATCTCTTCTTCCCGGGTCAGCAGCTGGTAGCGGCTGACTTCATTCAGATAGCGCTGCAGCGGATCATACGGAACAAGGGTCGTCTGGCTCGAAGTGTTCGCCGCGGCGTCCTTGAGCCTGGCAACGATATCTGTCTTCCCGGACGACGGCTCTGCAAGCGTTTCAGCCGCTTCGTCGATAAAATCCTCATCCGCCTCCAGCGCCGGGCTTTCCAGCGCGGAAGACGCATTGTCGTCATATGTCTGGTTCTTTTTCGTCATTTCTGATATTTCCGAAACAATGGCGCATGTATATTTTTATAACGTTACTATAAAAGCTTCCTGCATGAAAACAAAAGAATTTGTCTTTGCTCAACCTGCCGACGGCCCTTTTCTGTCGAAACCGCCGTCCCGGATGTTATGCATTATATTTTATGTGGACAAAAAACACAATCAATGTTAAAAATTCTCTTTTTTTAACCGTTTTTACCCGTGCGAAACAGCTTTTTTTTACCTGCCTTGACTGCGCGCCTGTAGCTCAGCTGGATAGAGCAACGGACTTCTAATCCGTAGGTCAGAGGTTCGAGTCCTCTCAGGCGCGCCACATTTTTCCCCTGCTGTCTCCAGCTTTCGGACGGCAACCCCGGAAAACCGTTGCGGCGTTTGATATAAATCATAACCGCATTTCCGCCCGGAATCAAATACGCCACGCCGTACGGATTTACGACTGCTTCGGCAGCTTATAGAAAAAACGGTGAACAAAGGCGTCGGACAAAAGGGGAAGGCAGCGCACCAGCAGCGCGACTGCCAGAAGGGAAAAAATCAGCCTGCCGAAAAGAATCCCCGACAGGTGACCCCCCAGCATGACCATAAGCAGCGTATCTTCGATAATGCTGTGGGTCAGCCCCATCAGGGTCAGGGAGGCGAACACGTCCTTGGAGCTGACGCGTCCGGAGTGGGATTCATAAATAATCAGTCCGCCGCCGTACGTCAGTCCCATGGTCATTCCCACAATGGCCAGGGGAGCGGCTTCCCGGCCAATACCCAAAAAACGGAGCGGCGGCTCCAGGATCCGCACCAGGACATCGGTGATCCGCAGCTTGTTCAGCAGGCGCATCAGGCTGACCAGCGCCAGGATGATACAGAAAATAAACCCGAGGTTGCGCAGCTGCTCCAGGCCCCACTCCCACAGCTCGGGGCTTTTTTGTATCTCCCCCTGCCAGAACACCGCATTTTCCTGCTGAAGCCACCCGGTGAGAGAATAGGTCCAATGAAGGATAATGCCCAGCACCAGTGCCCCGGCCACCCGGATCAAGGCCTGGAACAAAAACCGGTTTCCGGACTTCTGGGCGATCTTGACTTCAATGGGCAGGGCGTGGGCCACGAGAATCAGGGTAGACAGCACCGTGACCTGGGCGACGCTCAGGGTATGATCCGGCGCCAGGCTCAAAAACACCACGGCCGCGCCATAGATATTGTTCACCATTCCGGTGGCCCAGACCAGGCCCATTTCCGGCGGGAGCCCAACCAGTCCCATCAGCGGCTCGAGGGGAATCGCCAGGTAGGCGATCCAACCCAGTTCCTGCAGGATTTTGACCAGGATCAGGATAGGGATCATGATCTTGAACAATCCCGCGCTGACGCGGATCGCCTCCTGGAACACCTGGGTGCCGGCATGCCGGCATGACTGCAGATATGGCTTGATTCGACTCAACCCCGAATATCCCCCTGCCTCAATCCCGGATTCGCAGCCAGGCCGTAGCGCATACGGTTTCCAGTCTTATCCCTCAAGTGGCAGCCGCCCCGGTTTTACTGCCCCGCCGGACCTGCCAGACCTGCACCCCGAAAAGAGTCATGTACACGATGACTCCCACTACCTGCAGGGCCTCGCGGCCAAAAGGCATATGCACCTCCACCATTCCCGGCCGGAAAGTGACAACAAAGACCACAATCAGGAGCAGCCGTTCGAACCAGCGGCAGTGCCTGACCATAAACCCCTGCAGGGCCGATGCAAAAGCGAACATGGCGATCAGACCGGCAAAAAACACCCAGGCAATTTTGGGAATGCTGGTCAGCCAGATCACCCGCCCGGCTTCGGTCACCCCGGAGATCATCAGCAGCTCGGTGTTGAAAAGAAAGATAAAAGGGAGCACTGCGGTGCGCATGTCGTAGGTAAAGCCTTGAATTCCCGTACGGATGGGGTCGCTCCCGGCGATTGCGGCCCCCGCATAAGCGGCCAGGCCCACGGGCGGGGTATCATCGGCCAGGATGCCGAAATAAAACACGAACAAATGGGCCGCGATCAGAGGGAATACCAGACCAGAATCCGCCCCCAGCTGCACGATGACGGGTGCGGTCAGGGTAGCCATAACGATATAATTGGCGGTGGTGGGCATCCCCATGCCCAGGATCAGGCAGGTGATAGCGGTAAAAATCAGCATGAGCACGATATTGCCCATGGAAATGACGTCGATCAACGTAATGAACCGGCCCACCAGGCCGGTAATCGTGACCACTCCCACGATGATGCCGGCCGTGGCCGTGGCGATGCCCACGGAGATCATGTTCCTGGCGCCGGCGACCATGCCCTGCCAGATATCCTGCAATCCGGTGAAAAACGCATGCCCCAGAAAACGGGGGAGGTTCAGGTCCGGATCGAGGGTGCCCTCCTTTTTCCGGATGCGCAGACTCAGAAAAGCGATGACCGGCCGCTGAACGAGCATGATAACCACCAGGGATTCTATGGCCATCAGGGCTGCGGTCACGGGAGAGCGCCGCAGGACCACCAGGTATGAAACCAGAACCCCCAGAGGAATGAGGAAATGGCAGCCGCGGAGAAAGGTCTTCAGAAATTTGGGCAGATCTTTTTTGGGCATGGCCTTCAGATCCATCTTCAACGCTTCCAGATGGACCACGTAGAAAAGGGTCAGGTACGACAGAAGCGCCGGGATCAGGGCGGCCCGGACCACGTCGAGATAGGGAATCCCGATGATCTCGGCCATGATAAAGGCGGCCGCACCCATGATCGGGGGCATGAGCTGGCCGTTGGTGCTCGCGGCCACCTCCACCGCAGCGGCTTTATAGGCCGGAAATCCCAGCTTTTTCATCAGGGGAATGGTGAACGTCCCCGTGGTTACGGTATTGGCAATCGAAGAGCCGGATACCATGCCGGTCAGCCCCGAAGCGGCCACCGCCGCCTTTGCCGGCCCACCCCTGAAGCCGCCCAGGGTGGAAAACGCCACGTCGATAAAATATTTCCCCCCCCCGGCCTTGTCCAGCAGGGCGCCGAACAAAACGAACAAAAACACGAAATCCGTTGCCACGCCAAGGGGTACGCCGAAAATGCCCGTGGTGGAAAGATACATGTCGCTGATCACAAAATCAAGGGGAATGCCCCTGTGCCGGAGTATTTCCGGCAGGTGCGGACCGGCGAAGTTGTAGGCCAGGAAAAGAAACGCCAGGATCGCCAGGGCGGGCCCCAGGCACCGGCGGGCAGCCTCCAGGAGAAGAACGATCAGGATCGAGCCCATCCATATGTCCAGCGTGGACGGCAGCCCCTGCCGAAAGACCAGGTTGTCGTAGTCCCACCAGATGTACAAGGCTGTCGTAGTGGCCAGAACGGCAAACAGGATATCGTAGAGGGGAACCTGCTCCCTCACGGATTTCCTGTAAAACCAGGGAAATATCTTTTTAAACCCTCTGATCCAGAAAGGCGGAACAGCCGGGTTATAGGCGGGGTATGCCAAAAAAGCCAGGCAGATGGCGAATGCCAGGTGCCAGGCCCTGGCAATGTGTGAATTTAAAGGCTGAAAGGCGATATACAGCTGATAACCGGACCAGCAGACGCAAATCAGGGTAATGAGAACGGTAAAAACCCGATTTTTCGGCGTCCTGGACCCCGCCTCGATCACCGCGACCATTTTTTCGGCTACCTTCGAGGCTTTTTCCGGTTCTATCTCCTCTCCGTTCCGGCGTATGGGTTCTTCCTGGTTCACCATAAGCAGATCTTCTTTCAGCTTCAAAAATTGCGGATACCGCCGGTAAAAAAGGGCAGGCAGGCACTTGCACTGCCTGCCCTTATTGGATACGGTGCTATTTTAAATTATATTATTTCCACCCTTTTTCCTTGTAGTATTTCATCGCACCGGGATGGAAGGGCGCCGACAACCCCTGGAGC
>JAWOAV010000072.1:0-38203 GCA_046498365.1 Desulfosalsimonadaceae bacterium | reverse complement strand
TTGTCGGCCTTCAATGAAACGGCAATGTCGCGCACGATGTCTTCCACGAACTTGGGATTGGAAAACCCCCGTTCGGTAACGTATTTTTCATCGGCCCTTTTGAGCACCGAATACACATCGCACGAGGCCGCCCGTTCTACCAGCTCGATCATGTCCTCCATCCAGATGAAGCGCTTGAAGCGGGTCCGCAGATGCACCATTCCCCGCTGGTTGTGCGCCCCGGAGACGCTGATTTCCCGCGAGCACGGGCATACCGAAGATATGGGGACGCTCACCTCGGAGACCAGGTCGAGCTTGCTCGAATTGACGGAGCCGACCAGGCGGCAGGTATAATCCATGAGCCCAGCGCACCGGGAAACCGGCGCCTGCTTTTCAATGAAAAACGGGAACGTCACCTCGATATGCGCTGATTTGGCATCCAGGTGGGATTTCATCTGCGTGAGGATGTCTGAAAACGTTTTCAGGGAAAGTTCGGGGCGGAACAGGTGGAGGAGTTCCACGAAGCGGCTCATGTGGGTCCCCTTGCACTCGTGGGGCAGATCCACGTACATGTTGATGTATGCAACGGTATGCTGCTTCCCCTTGTCCCGGTCCAGCACGGTCACCGGATAGCGGAGGTTTTTGATGCCGACCTTGTTGATGGCCATGTTGCGGTGATCGGGCAGGCTCTGAACGTCTTTCATACAGGCGGCGTCGAAAACCTTTTCCAGCCGGTATTCTCCGGGGCCTTCCGGACGATTTTCCCCGTCACCGGGCTTTTTAAATAGTGTATCTTTCATTTCAACATATATTCCATGTTTACATGGCTCATCGAACGGAAGATGTTGTCCTTGATTTTTTTATTGCCGCTGTAGAGCCGGTTTAAAAAGGCCTTGATTTCCTTTCGCCGGGAGTTTGCATTGGATGGACAGGGATTGACGAATTCCGGAAAATTCTGATCCTCCGCAAACCGGGCGATCCGGTGCTCATCCACAAACGCAAGCGGCCTGATGATGGTAAAAAGGCCCTCAAACATGCCTTGCGCCGGAAGCATCGTTCCCATGGTGCCCGCGTGGCACATGTTGATAAACAGGGTTTCTATAATATCATCCTTGTGATGCCCCAGGGCGATCTTGTTGCATCCGGTATCCCTTGCGATTTCAAACATCCGGCGCCTGCGTTTTCTGGCGCACAGGAAGCATGGATTTTCACGGTTTTCATCGCTGTGCGCGTATACCCCGAAATCCGTCTTTTCCACACGAAGCGCATAGCCGGTTTCACGGCACCACCGGACCAACTCATCGGCAAAACCGCCTTCAAACCCGGGATCTACGTAGACCGGGTGGATGGTGTAAGCCACCGGAACCCGCGCGAGCCTTTCGGCAAGTATCCACAGCAGGCTCAAGCTGTCCTTGCCGCCGGAAAGACCCACGAGAATCCGGTCATTGTCCGAAATCATCCCGTAGCGATGGAGCGCCCGGCCGACGTCGTGATTGATCGCTTTATAGTTGTTGCTGGTCGGTTGCATCAATACAGGCGCACACGCTGCATCGGCTATTGGTTATCTTCTTCGGTGCCTTCGCCCGCGTCACCGCCCTCCGCAGGGGGCTCGGGCGCTGCTTCCGAAGCATCACCGGCATCTTCTGCCGCGCTTTCCGCAATGCTTTCTTCCAGGCCTTCTTCCGAAATCGGATCCTCGTATTCCGTGTAATGCCGCGTCACAAAAACCTTGCCGGCGGCGATCTCCCGCAGGGCGGTCACGATATCCTCATTGTCCGAGGCTTCGATGAGCCGCTCACTGCCTTCCCGCAACTGCCGGACGCGCTTTGCCGCCGCATGCACGAGAAAAAAACGGTTCGGTATCCTTTTCAAACAATCTTCTACGGTAACCCTTGCCATGATCCGTAATCCCCTAGATTATAATCTTTACCTGATTTCCACAAGCTCATACTGCCTTTTACCGCCCGGAGCGTTTATGGTGATTTCATCACCCAGCCCTTTTCCGATAATGGCTTTTCCAAGCGGCGATCCAACGGAAATCCGCCCTTCCTTGATATCCGATTCATCGGGACCCACGAGCTGATAGGTCACCTCTTCCCCGGAATCAATGTTTTCAAGCACGACGACGCAGCCGAACACGGCCTTTTCCTTGGGCGAATCATCCATATCAATGATGTCCGCATTGGAAAGCTTGTACTGGAGCTCGTTAATCCGCCCTTCGATGTACCCCTGCCTTTCCTTTGCCGCATCGTATTCGGCGTTTTCGGAAAGATCCCCGTGGGCCCTTGCTTCTTCGATCGCCCGTATGTTTTTGGGCCGCTCGATTTTTTTTAATTTCCCAAGCTCTTCTTTTAAGGCGTCGTAACCCTTCCTGGTGATCGGCACCTGTTTCACGATATCTCTCCGGTTATTCGTCTTTTACGTATGTAACAATAAGATCGCCAACTTCAGCGGTGGTATACCCCATTTTGCCGGCGCCAAGATCCTTTATATCGTTTTTCAGGGCTTTTTTAACCGCTTTCTCGATGCGGGCGGCCCCTTTTTCCTCGCCTATGGTTTCCAGCATCAACTGGCCGGCGCAGATGGCAGCCATGGGGTTGATGACCTGCTTTCCGGTATAACGCGGCGCTGATCCGCCGATGGGTTCGAACATGGAGACGCCTTCGGGGTTGATATTGCCGCCGGCGGCAATGCCCATGCCCCCCTGGATCATGGCGCCGAGATCCGTAATGATGTCTCCGAACATGTTGTCCGTGACGATAACGTCGAACCATTCCGGGTTTTTCACCATCCACATGCAGATGGCATCCACGTGCGCGTAATCGGTTTCAATATCCGGGTATTCTTCGGCGACTTCGTAAAAAGTCCTCTCCCACAGATCAAAGGCATACGTAAGCACGTTGGTTTTTCCGCAAAGGGTGATCTTCTTTTTCTTGTTGCGATACCGGCAGTACTCGAACGCATAGCGGATGCATCGCTCCACGCCCTTTCGGGTGTTGATGGACTCCTGCACGGCCACCTCGTCCGGCGTGCCCCGTTTTAGAACGCCCCCCGCACCGGCGTACAGGCCTTCGCTGTTTTCACGGACGACCACGAAATCAATATCTTCGGGCCCCTTGTTGGCAAGCGGCGTTGCCACGCCTTCATAAAGCGTTACCGGGCGAAGGTTGATGTACTGGTCCAGATCAAAACGAAGCCTGAGAAGAAGCCCCTTTTCCAGGATGCCGGGCTTTACGTCGGGATGCCCGATGGCGCCCAGAAAAATACTGTCCGCCCCCCGCAGTTCCGCTACCACGTGATCCGGCAGAATTTCGCCGGTTTTCATATAGTGCTCGCCGCCCATGTTGTAATATGTGTAGTCCAGGCCGAACCCTTCGACATCTGCCGCAGCGTCGAGCACCTTGATGCCTTCGGCAACCACTTCCGGACCGGTGCCGTCTCCGGGCATAACAGCGATCTGATACGTTTTTCCCATAAAATCACAGCTCCTTTGTTATCCGCTCCATAGCAGACGTTGCCGTACATACGGCGGTATTTGTTGTTGAAAGGGGTTCTATTGTTCCCTTATTTGCGGGTTTTCTTCATTCGGCAGATCCGGGAGTCGCCCGATAATCGTATACCCCGCGCTCACCCGGTCTCCCACCCTGGTGGAAATTTCCGTGTCTTCGGGAAGGTAAAGATCCACCCGGGACCCAAAACAGATCATTCCGAAACGCTGCCCCGCAGCAACGGTGTCATTCGGATACACCCAGGTGATGATTCGCCGGGCGATAAATCCGGCCACCTGGACCACGCCGATGACCCGGCGGTCGCTGGTGGTCAAAATCACTGCATTCCGCTCGTTTTGCAGAGAAGCCTTGTCCTTGTCAGCGGAAAAGAATTTTCCGGGATAATGCCGGACGGACGTCACGCTGCCGGAAAAAGGGATCCGGTTGACATGGACGTTCAACACCGACATGAAAATGCCGACTTTCATACAAGGCCCTTCCACATACGGGTTGGCATCCACCTTTCCGGTAAACACGACCCGGCCGTCGGCAGGCGCGATGAGGGCGTTTTCAGACATGGGGGTCGCCCGATCCGGATCCCTGAAAAACAGGCATATGGCCACTGTTGCCAGAAGACCGAAAACAGCGATAACCGACCACCCGAGCATTGCAAAAACGACAGTGGCGAATGCGGCGGCATAGATAAACGGATAGCCGGGCGCCGCAACAGGAAAGGCCGTCCGGCTCGGCGGATCGGCCCATGTGTACTGGTCCATATGAAATTTGGCCTTTTTTCTGGTTCTGTTTTACTGTTGATGGCGTCGTTAAAAGTCCCATCTACTGCGTTGCAGTAATTTTTTATCCGCTCAACATACTACATGTATGCCTTCGCGTATAAAAAATTACTGCGCCTTGTATATGGAACGTTTAACTTAGCCATCTGTTCCTTATCTTATGACTTTTATGCGCGCATCCATGTTTATGCGTTTATCATAAGTGAAAGACTATAAACGATTGACATCATAGTGTCAATAAATAGTCGATGGCCGGCCGGAAGAGCGCTGAAAAAATCATCCCTGCCTGTTTTTTTCCGCATCCGAACGCCGGATATAAAATGGCGTGACATCCTGGGGCGTCATTCCGTCACCGTGGTGAAGCTGCCGGAACCCCAGACAGGCGACCGCGGAGGCACGAACCGGACCCATCCGGGGCGGCGCAATCACCGCTTGATCGCCGAGACGCCGCGCTATCAGATCCCGGTAAAGCAAGGCGCCGCTTCCCACATAAAAACATTTTTCCCTGCTGCCCTGCAGCATCTGTTCAGGGCTGGTCACCTGCGGGCGACCCACCAGATCCAGATGGTCGCCGCGCCACCTGTATGTTGCCGCGTATACCTCGTTTTTGCGCGCATCGATAAGCGGACAGATGAACGTTTCAACGCCGGTGCATTGAAAGGCCAGCACTTCTAAGGTCGATACGGGGGCGACCGGTTTTGAGGCGGCAAACGCAAGCCCCTTGACCGTGGCAATGCCGATGCGAAGACCGGTAAAGCTTCCCGGCCCCGTGGTGACGGCAAACCCTTCCAGATCCCCGACCGACAAGCCCGAAGCGCCCAGCACCGCGTCGATCATGCCGGCGAGCTGCACCGCGTGGGTTCTGCCGGGATCGGCCGTGTACTCATAAAAGAGGGTTTCCTTTTCCGTCAGCGCGACGCTGCAGGTGTTGCCAGACGTATCGATGGCCAGTATTTTCATGATGTCCGGGCGGGCTTTTTGGCTGTCGCGGCCGCGGCCGGCGCCGTTGCCTTCAGGACATTTTTCCCGATGGCAATCTCGATGACCTCGTCAATGGTGTTCACCGGGGTAAAGGAAATCCTTCGCTTCACGTTTTTGGGGATCTCGGATAACTCCGGCTTGTTTTTCATCGGAATGATGATGTTCTTGATGCCAAAGCGGAGCGCGCCGATGGCCTTTTCCCGCAGGCCGCCGATCGGCAGCACCCTGCCGCGGAGCGATATCTCGCCGGTCATGGCAATGGCTTTGTCCACCGGTTTTTTGGTAAGCGCGGAAATCAGCGCTGTTGCCATGGCAATGCCCGCGGAGGGCCCGTCCTTTGGAATGGCCCCGGCCGGAACATGAATGTGGATGTCCATGCCTTCGAATACATTCTTTTTGATGCCGAGCTCCTTGCGATGGGCGCGTGCATAGCTCAAGGCCGCCCTGGCGGATTCCTGCATGATTTCGCCGAGCTGTCCGGTGATGATCAGCTCCCCCTTGCCTTCCAGGAGCGACACCTCCACATAGAGCACCTCTCCCCCCACCTGCGTCCACGCAAGTCCGGTGGCAAGACCCACCTGGCTTTCGTCCTGGTCCAGCTCCGGGAAAAACCGGGCCGGGCCCAGGTACGTATGCAGGTTGCCCCGGGTGATCCGGTAGGGCCCTTTTTCTCCTTCAGCCAGTTTTCGCGCCGTTTTCCGGCACAAGGCGCCGATTTCCCGCTCCAGGTTGCGAACGCCGGCCTCGGAGGTGTAGTCCGTAATAATCCGTTCAATAGCAGACCGGCTGAACACCAGGTCCCCCGCTTTCAGCCCGTTGTCCGAAAGCTGGCGGGGCACGAGATATTTTTCAGCGATTACGGTTTTTTCTTCCTCCGTGTACCCGGGCAGCTGGATGACCTCCATGCGGTCAAGCAGGGCGGACGGAATGGTATCGGTCATGTTGGCCGTAAGGATGAAAAGTACCTTGGAAAGATCAAAGGTCAGGTTCAGAAAATGATCCGAAAAATCAGTATTCTGTTCCGGGTCGAGGGCCTCGAGCAAAGCCGACGACGGGTCTCCCCGAAAATCCATGCCGATTTTGTCGATCTCGTCCATCATGAAGACCGGGTTGTTGCTTTCGCACTGCTTCAACCCCTGGATAATACGCCCCGGCATGGCGCCGATATAGGTTCTCCTGTGCCCGCGGATTTCCGCTTCGTCGCGTATCCCGCCCAACGACATCCGGAAGAACTTCCGGTTCATGGCATCCGCGATGGCCTGGCCGAGGGATGTCTTCCCGACGCCGGGAGGGCCCACAAAGCAAAGGATCTGCCCTTTTTTTTGGGGATTGAGCTTGCGTACGCTCAGGTATTCCAGAATACGGTCCTTGATCTTCTCCAAGCCGTAATGTTTTTCATCCAGAACGGATTTTGCCCTTGGAATATCAATAACATCCTTGGTCGCACGGCTCCATGGCAAATCCACCAGCCAATCCAGGTATGAGCGAACGATGGTGGCTTCGGATGAATCCGGATGCATCTGTTCAAGGCGTTTAAGCTGCTTGTCTGCCTCGGCCAGGGCATGTTTGGGCATCCGGGCTTTTTTGATTCGCTGGGTGAAATCATTGATTTCCGCCAGGCGCTCATCCTGCTCCCCCAGTTCCTTGTGAATGGCCCGCACCTGTTCGCGCAAAAAATAGTCCCGCTGGTTTTTGGAAATTTCATCGCGAACCGAAGACTGAATCTTGGCCTGCACCGTGGAGAGTTCGACCTCGCGGGCCAGGTAATTGTTTACGGCCCGGAGCCTTTCAATGGGCTCATCAATTTCCAAAAGCCCCTGGGCTTCATCCAGCTTGAGCTTCAGATTGGAGGATACCAGGTCCGCAAGTTTGCCCGGACTTTCGATTTCCTCTAAGAGCATGCCGATCTCGCTGGAATATTCCCCCCGAAGATTGAGTATTTTTTCGCAGTTTTCCCGGACATTTCGCATTAAAGCCTGCGTTTCAACATTACCTTTTACATCATAACTATCCGGAATTACATCTATTGAAACGTGATAAACTGACTTTTTATTGATGTACCGCTTGATTCGCCCTTTTTCCAGCCCGTGAACCAGCACCTTGAAATGACCGTCCGGGAGCTTCAGCATCCGCAGTATCCGGCATGCAGTTCCCACGCGGTAGATGTCTTTGGGCCCGGGATCTTCGATCATCGGATCCTTCTGGGTGGCGAGAAAAATGATCTGCTCCGCCTTCATCGCTTCTTCCACGGCACGCAACGATTTTTCACGCCCGATATAGAGCGGAAGAACCATGTCCGTGTACACGACCACATCCCTGACCGGCAGCAAAGGAAGTTTTTCCGGAATTTCAACGGACTTCCCCCCCTCGTCATCAATCAACCGGATCAGATCGTCTTTATCGCTTTCAGCCATTGCCACTCCTGACATGAACTTTTTCGTCAATTTTTGCTTCCTTATCGATCGCTGTATCGATCGCTGTTTCTCTGTAAGAAGAAAACGGGTTTTTTGGTTATCAGTGGCCCCGGGCCCTTAAATAATTCATTCCGCAAAGAAACGTCAACCCCTGCGTGAAAAAACATATTTCTTATAGACCCGTTATATGGTAAACACAATACATTCTCAGCCGGTTACGCGCGTGCAACCGCCACGCACCGACTGGTATTCTCAGACAACCTTTCGAAATTATTAAAGTAAGCACTGTTGAATCCATGTCAAATCCGCTTGAAATCACCATCGCTTTTTTATTCGGCCTGTTTATCGGAAGTTTTCTCAATGTGTGCATCTACCGGATTCCGGCAAACAAATCCATCGTAATGCCGCCATCCAACTGCCCCGGGTGTCACACGCCCATACGGTTTTACGATAACATTCCCGTATTGAGCTACATATGGCTTTTTGGCAAATGCCGCAGCTGCCGTGCGCCCATCAGCATCCGGTATCCCATGGTGGAACTGCTTACCGGTGCTTTTGCCGGCTTGTGCGTATTGAAATTCGGTTTTACTCCTGCGGCCGCAATCTATTTTGCATTTATCGCATCGCTTTTGGTAGTCACGTTTATCGACATCGATCACCGCATCATTCCCGATGTAATTACCCTTCCGGGAATCCCGCTTTTTTTTGGCGCAACATTCCTTCTGCCTGACATCGGACCGGTCCAATCGATTGCGGGCATTCTCATCGGGGGCGGAAGCCTTCTGCTTGTGGCATGGACGTATTACCTGCTTACCGGAAAAGAGGGAATGGGGGGCGGAGATATCAAGCTCCTTGCCATGATCGGGGCTGTCGTCGGATGGCAGGGCGTCATATTAACCATTTTTACGGCTTCCATCACCGGAACCATTGTGGGCGGTGCGCTGATGCTTGCCTCCGGCAAAAACCTGAAACTGGCCATCCCCTTCGGCCCATTTTTGGCTGCAGGAGCTGTAATTTCAGTACTTTATGGACCAGAGTTGATCCGGTGGTACATTTATGGCGTCCGCCCGTTCTAAAAACGTAGACCAAAAAGAACATGCGTTTTGACCTAAAACGGCCACATCCGTAAAAACACTCTTGACACAATGTTTTCATAAACGTATGAATATAGAACAACGGTTCGGTTTACAAAAAATGTTTAAACGACAAAACCGCCTGCGGGTCGTTTGCAAAACGTTTTACGCCGATTCGATCCGTTTTCCATGTATATATACGATCTGTTGAAGGATCATTTGAATACCCATAAACCCCCCGCAAAAACCAACAACAACCGCAAAGAAAGGAGTAGTCAAGTGAACAAGGCAGATTTAATCAACGAAGTATCAAAAGTCGTAAACACCAAGAAAGAGGCCCAGGCGGCAGTCGATTGCATGGTCCAGGCAATCACCGATGCTCTCTCCAAGGGAGATTCCGTAACCCTGGTTGGATTCGGCACCTTCAAACCCGTCAAAAGAGACGCTCGTACGGGCAGAAACCCCCAAACCGGTGCGCCGATAAACATCAAGGCGCGCAAAGTGCCGAAATTTACGCCCGGAAAAGCACTCAAAGAAGCGCTGAACTAGTTCTGTTTTTCTTGAAGGCCCTGGAACGCCACAAATTTAAAAATCCAGGGGCGGGAAATAAAACCGATAAAATCTTGGTTTCTTTCTATATCCCGTCCCCTGGATTTTTTTACTGCCACAACAAAAAGTAACCGCCTGCAATCTACTCCGCATCCGTTCCGCAACTGGAACCGCATGCACAGGACCCGCCACCCAGATCAATATTTGAGCTGATGGCAAACCCCATTCCCTTGTGATCAATCACAATCGGCTTCGCCTTTTCCAGAAAATCCTTGTCAGCGATAAATTCGAATCCCTTTACATCAAACACTTCATCGGTTTCTCTTGGTTCATCCAGAACCATGGCCAGTGAAGGCCCGCCTCATCCACCCGGGTTCAGAAGGACCCGTATGGGGCGCGCCGTTTTGTCCTTGAAAAATTCGGCAATCTCCTGGTATGCCGTTTCCGTTACCTTGAACATGTTACCCTCCGTACAGAAATAAAGTAAATTAGGTGTATTTTCTACTGTCAACATTTTATTGACAGAAAGTAAAAGTATGCATGAATCACGTGGTTGTCAATGCAAAAACAAAGGTAATTGGCCGGCGCTTCTCCCGTTTCGCAGATTTCTTGACTTGCGCCCGACAATCTGCTAACCAGACGCAAACTGAAAACAATTGCGCAAGCATCTTCAACGACATCCATGGAAAGGAAGTTACGTCAATGGAAAGAACCTTGTCAATCATCAAGCCCGACGGCGTCGGCCGGGGGCTGATCGGTGAAGTCATCCGTCGTTTTGAAAAAAACGGCATCAAGATCATTGCCATGAAAATGATTCGAATGACCAAAAACCAGGCAAAAGGGTTTTACGCGGTTCATGAAAAACGCCCCTTTTTTGAGAGCCTGACCGATTTTATGTCCTCGGGTCCCGTCGTGGTCATGGTCCTGGAAGCCGACGATGTCATCGCGAAAAACAGGACGCTCATGGGGGCGACCAATTTCGAGGAAGCCGCAGAAGGCACCATCCGGCGCGATTTTGCCACTGATATTGAAAAAAATGTCGTCCACGGCTCGGATTCGTCCGAAACCGCAGCGTTTGAAATCGGATATTTTTTCAATGCCTTTGAAATTGCCGGATAGGCAGCCTATTCTTTGCTTTTCAGCACCGAGAGAAATGCGTTCTGCGGGATCATGACGTTGCCCGCCATCTTCATCCGTTTTTTACCTTTTCTCTGTTTTTCCAGAAGTTTGCGCTTTCGTGAGATGTCCCCGCCGTAACATTTGGCGGTAACGTCCTTCCGGTAGGGATTGATCGTCTCCCGGGCGATCACCTTTCCGCCGATGGCGCCCTGTATGGCGACCTTGAACATGTGCCGGGGAATTTCCTCCTTAAGCCTATCGCAGGCATTTCTTGCCCTGAACACCGCGTTGTCCCGGTGCACGAGCTGGGACAACGCATCCACTTTTTCCGAATTGATAAGGATGTCCACCTTTACGATATCCGTCTCCCGGTAATCGACAATTTCGTAGTCAAAAGACCCGTACCCCTGGGTGACCGTCTTGAGCCGGTCGTAAAAATCATACACCACCTCTGACAACGGCAGCTCGAATATCATTTCCAGGCGGTTGCTCGAAAAATACTGGTAATTTTTATTGATCCCCCGGCGCTCCATGCAAAGGGTCATGACTGTCCCCATGTATTTGTCCGGCACCATGATCGATGCCCGTATATAGGGCTCCCGCGTCGATGCAATGGTTGCCGGGTCCGGAAAGAGCGCTGGATTTTCCACCATCAGGGTCGTTCCATCCGTGAGCACGACTTCGTAGCGCACCGAAGGGGCGGTGATAATCAGTGAAAGGTCGTATTCCCGCTCGAGACGTTCCTGGACCACCTCAAGATGAAGCAGCCCCAGAAATCCGCACCGGAAACCAAAACCCAGCGCAGAAGAGGAATCCTTTTCATACACCAGGGAGGCATCATTGAGCTTCAGTTTTTCAAGGGCGACAATCAGTTCCGGGTAATCATCGGTGGAAACCGGGTAAATAGAGGAGAAAACAACCGGTTTGGGGTCTTTGAATCCGGGCATGGCCTGCTCGCAGGGTCGCTCTTTGCGCGTAATGGTGTCGCCGGATTTTGTGTCGGAAACGGTTTTTATGCCGGCAATAAGGTAGCCCACCCGGCCGGCGGCGATCTCATCCTGCATGACCTGCTTGATCTGAAAGATACCCACCTCTTCCACCGTGTATTCCGCCTTGTTGGACATAAACATGATTTTGTCCTTCGGCCGGATCCTGCCATCAAAAACCCTGAAATGAACGATCGTCCCCCGGAAGGGATCATAATGGGAATCAAAAATCAGGGCCTTGGCCGGTGCATCCGGATCCCCTTTCGGCGGCGGCAGCTTGTGGACGATGGCCTCCAGGATCTCCTCGATACCGACGTTGTTTTTTGCCGATGCGAGAATGGCGGTATCCGGATCAAGGCCCAGATCTTCTTCGATCTGGTTTTTGACCATTTCGATGTTCGCCGAGGGAAGGTCGATCTTGTTGATAACCGGAATAATCTCGAGGTCATTTTCCAGGGCGAGGTACAGGTTGGCCAGCGTCTGGGCCTCGACTCCCTGGCTGGCATCAATGAGCAAAAGAGCGCCTTCGCAGGAAGCAAGGGCGCGGGAAACTTCATAGCTGAAATCCACATGCCCCGGGGTATCGATCAGGTTGAGCCAATAGAGGTTGCCGTCTTTTGCCGTGTAGGGCAGGCAGATGGTCTGGCTTTTGATGGTGATGCCCCGTTCCCGCTCAATGTCCATGCTGTCGAGGATCTGGTCCTTGAAATCCCTGTCCGAAACGATATCGGTAGACTGTATCAGGCGGTCCGACAGGGTGGACTTGCCATGGTCAATATGGGCAATAATGCTGAAATTGCGTATATTTTTCATAGGATGTACAAAAAAAGACCTGGTTGCTAATTTTTACATTTTTGTATCGACATGATAAATATTCCCACAGAATATGGGTCCGTAGGGGCACCCCTTGCGGGTGCCTGGATTTTGGGCACCCGCAAGGGATGCCCCTACGAGGTCTTCCTGATCATGGGGCCTATTGATAAATGAAAAAAATTGTAAGAAATGATAATAGAACCCATCTAAAAAAATATTTTTTTTACGATGGCTTGTAATCGTAAATGTATTGAAAAAAGGGTTAAAAAAAAGCACTATATGAAAAAGAAGCGGCAAACAATCAATTGCCCCCTCTCATCAAATGCAGTCAATTCCCGTAAACGGTATAAGCCGGTAGAAATGGTGATGTCTATCAAGTAACGCCGTCGCTGTCAAGCAATCCGTTTTACACCCATAACTTGTAACGATCATATATCCGAATCCATGACCCCGCAAATTTTAATCGTAGATGACGACGCCTCGATCCGGGAGGCCATAGCGGAGTACCTTTCCAAGTCCGATTACCGGACGGAAGTCGCCGGCAACGCCGATGAAGCCATTGAACGGCTTGCCGGGAAAAACTTTGATGTTGTCATTACCGATATCATCATGAACGGAATGGACGGATTGCAGCTCACGGAGCACATCAAATCCGTCTCCGATACCGCCGTGATCATCATTACCGGGTATATCCGCGACTACACGTATGAAATCGCGATTCACAAAGGGGCAGACGATTTTGTGTTCAAACCGTTTCGACTTGAAGAACTGCTGCTTCGATTAAAGAGGGTGCTGCGGGAACGCGAAATAGCCCGGGAGCGCAACCATATCCTGGAAGAATTCAAGATTCTGTCCATCACCGATCACCTGACCCGCCTTTATAATTCACGGCATTTTCACGCTCAGCTGGAAACGGAGGTTATCCGCCATGAACGTTATCAGCGCCCCCTTTCCCTCCTGATGATCGATATCGATCACTTCAAGCGGTACAATGACGCCTACGGCCACATGGAAGGCGACCGCGTCCTGCACTGCATCGGCAAGGCCATCGCCGCTGTCCTTCGTACACCGGATACGGCCTACCGATACGGCGGCGAAGAATTTACCATTCTTTTGCCGGAAACCGACCTGGAAGCCGCAATACAGGCGGCTGAACGGATTAAAGAGGAGGTAGAGGCGCAAATGGCGGGATTGGGATGCCGCTTCGATCCCATAACGCTCAGCATCGGGGCAACGGAATACCGGAATGCGGAAACAGCCGCATCCTTTATGAAGCGTGCCGACAAGGCGATGTACAAGTCCAAAAGCAAAGGGCGCAACTGCATATCGACCCTCTGAGCACTTATCGGGACGGATCGATACGCACTTCCAGGTACAAATCGCCCCTCTCCCCTTGGGAATTTTTCCGTCCAAGCCCTCTCAGGCGGAGCACGCTGCCGTCGGCAATCCCCGCCGGAATTTTGACCTTGTAGATTCTTTTTTGAAAACCCTCAGGGATATTGATGGTTTTGCTGGTCCCAACAGAAGCCTCATACGGGGTGACCGTGAGCAGGGCTTTACGATCGAGCCCTTCCCCGCCGGAGGTCGGTCGGACAACCTGCAGGTGGCTGCTCTTCCGGCGCTGGAGCCCGCTCCATCGCTTCCGATCTTCCCCAGGCGATGCCGCATAAAGATTCTGGACGATCTTTATCGCCGCCACGCCGAATACAAACCCACCAATATGCGCCCACCAGGCGATGCCCGCCCCTTCCATTCCCGCGGTGCCTGCCGCGTTGAATACCTGCATCATAAACCAGATGGCCAGAAATACAAACGCAGGGATTTCGATAAAAAGCGGAAAAAAGAATATCGGGATCAACGTGAGGATCCGGGAGGTGGGATAGAGGATGAAATATGCGCCCATTACGGCGGCAACCGCCCCGCTCGCCCCGATAACGGGCGTGGTGGACGACAGGTTGAGGGCCATATGCGTCATTGCCGAAAAAAGCCCCCCTCCCAGGTAAAACAAGGCATAGTGAAAGGAGCCCAAAAAATCTTCCACGTTATCCCCGAAAATATAGAGGATCCACATATTGCCGAGTATGTGGAGAATCCCGCCATGGAGGAACATGAAGGAAAAGATCGCAAAAACCTGCTGACCGGTGGTAAAATACCTGGCCATTTCTTCGGTTGTGTATCTTGCGGGGACCAGGCCATAGGTATATGCAAACTGTTGAAAATCCGGCCCATGTGCCGGGTGGAAAAAATAGACCAGCACATTGATGCTGATCAGGCTGATAGTGACAACCGGATAATTCCTGGATTGGATGGTGTCCCGTAAGGGGATCATGGAATAAAACGCTCCGCTGCGTTCAAAAGATGACTGGCTATGGGTTGCAGGTCTTTTTATTTTTGCTTTTACGAGTTCATCACAACTTACTGCTTACAACGTACAACAAAATTACGAACAACCCACATCCATGCTCAAATCCACAAAACGCGCCGCATGGGTAAGGGCGCCGGAAGAAATGATATCAATGCCCGTTGCAGCCAGGAACGCAATGCGGTCGCGGTCGACCCTGCCCGAGACCTCCAGCAGGGCCCGCCCCTTTACAAGGGCCACTGCGGCTTCTATTTCCGAATCCGCCATATTATCGAGCATGATGACATCCGCACCTGCAGACATGGCTTCCTCCACCTCCGAAAGGGTCGATGTTTCCACCTCGACCCGAACCAGATGGGAAACCTTTTTCCGTATCCGGAAAACGGCCGGAGAAATGCCGCCGGCAGCGGCGATATGATTGTCCTTGATCAGCACCCCGTCGTAAAGGCCCATCCGGTGATTATACGCACCGCCGACCCGTACCGCATATTTTTCCAAAACCCGCCACCCCGGAACGGTTTTACGCGTATCCACCAGCCGAACCGGGGAATCCGCTAAAATATCCGCATACTGTCTCACATGGGTGGCAATCCCTGAGAGTCGCTGGAGAAAATTCAGCGCCGTTCTTTCCCCGATCAGCAGCCCGGCCATGCTTCCTTTTGCCGTTAACACCGTGGTGCCGGCATCGACGATGTCGCCATCGTTGTATGGGGTACGGGCGACAATTGCCGGGTCGATCTTTTGAAACACCCGGCCGACCAAATCAAGGCCGGCGAGAACGAGTCTCTCCTTGGCGCGGATTTCCCCTTGTCCCTGCTGTTCGCCAAGATCGAGACATTCCGTGGTAATGTCCCCGTGGCCGACATCTTCGTCAATGGCCATTTCAATAATGCGCGCAACATGCCGGCAAAATGGGATTCGCATTGTAACGGATCTTTCCTTTTTCATGGTATCAAATAGCGGATTACAGGTGTTAACTCTCCCGTTCCAGTTCCTTTATGGTCTGCCGGTTCTTTTTCAGTTTTTCCAATTTTTCACTGTTTTCAGCATGCTGCCCGCGGACTTTTTCCACCACATCCGCCGGCGCCTTTGAGACAAAGCTGTCGTTTTCCAGTTTTTTGGCAAGCATGGCGATTTCCTTTTCCAGCTTGGCGATTTCCTTGTCCAGGCGCGAGGATTCCTTGGATACGTCGATGACGCCTTCCAGCAAGACCGATACCGACACATCCCGGACAATGGCGGTGGCCGAAGCCCTGGGCCGACGGCCGGATTTTGTCGCTTCCATCGTATCGATCTTTGCAAGGGTCCGGATCAGATCCCCCTGCGCCGTGATCTTTTCAAGGGTGCCGTTGTCGCCCGTCACAAGGTAGACCGAAAGAGCGACCGAAGGAGAGATGTTCATCTCCCCCCGGATATTTCGTACGGCGGTAATGATTCCCATGACCAGCTCCATATCCGCTTCTGCGGCCGGATCCAACTCCGGCGCAGGAAAGCCGGGATCTTTTCCTGGAAATCGGGCTTTCATAATGGAGCCGTCGGTGCCCGGAAGCTTCTGCCATATTTCTTCGGTGACAAAGGGGATAAAGGGATGAAGCAGTATCAGGGTGTCGTGCAGCACCCGCCACAGGGAGCCGAGGGCGGATTTTCTGGTCGTTTCATCCATTTTGCCGTAAAGCGCCGGCTTGATTGCTTCCAGGTACCAGTCGCAGAATTCATGCCATACGAACTGATAAAGCGTGCCTGCGGCCTCGTTGAAACGGTAGTCGTCCAGGGCCTCGGCAACACTTAGTGTGGTCTGGCGGAGGCGGGAAAGAATCCACCGGTCGGGCAGGGAGGCTGGTTCACCCTTGGCCAGTGCTCCGGCATCTTCAATATGCATGAAGGCGAATCGCGCCGAATTCCAGATCTTGTTCACGAAATTGCGGTATCCCTCGATCCGTTTTTCAGAAAGCTTGATGTCGCGTCCTTGTGCGGCAAAAGCGGCCAGGGTGAACCGCAGGGCGTCCGTTCCGTAATTGTTGATCACGTCGATGGGATCAATCACATTCCCCGTGGACTTGCTCATTTTTTTGCCTTCTTCATCGCGGACCAGGGCATGAATATACACGTGGCGGAAAGGCACTTCCTCCATGAAGTGAAGCCCCATCATCATCATCCGGGCCACCCAGAAAAACAGGATGTCAAAAGCGGTGACCAGCACCGAGGTCGGGTAAAACGTTTTCAGAAGCGGGGTTTTATCGGGCCACCCCATCGTGGAAAAGGGCCATAACGCGGAACTGAACCAGGTATCGAGCACGTCGCTGTCGCGAACCAGGTTCTCACTTTCGCATTCGGGGCACTGATCCGGATCGGCTTCAGAAACTATGAGAAAACCACAGTCCCCGCAGGTCCATGCCGGTATCTGGTGCCCCCACCAGATCTGCCGGGAAATACACCAGTCGCGTATGTTTTCAAGCCAGAGAAAATAGTCGTTTCGCCATTTTTCGGGGATGATCCGCGTGCGGTCGTTTTTCACGGCGGCGATGGCTTTTTCCGCAAGGGGGCGCGTTTTCACGAACCACTGGGGGGACAGGTTGGGCTCCACAATGGACTGGCAGCGGTAACAATGGCCGATGCTGTGCGCATGATCTTCAATTTTCACCAGCAGCCCTTCTTTTTCCAGTGCCTGCACCACCTGCTTTCTGCACTCAAAACGGTCCAGACCTTCAAAGGCCCCGGCTTCGGCAGTCATCCGCCCGTCATCACCGATAACCTTGATGCTGGGCAGCTGGTGCCTTTCCCCCACTGCAAAGTCGTTGGGGTCATGCGCGGGCGTGATTTTCAGGGCGCCGGTACCGAACGTGATATCCACGTAATCATCCCGAATGATCGGTATTGTGCGGCCGGTCAGGGGGAGAATGACGTGATCGGCCGGCATCTGCCGGTACCGTTCGTCTTCGGGGTTTACGGCAAGGGCCGTATCCCCCAGCATGGTTTCCGGCCGGGTGGTGGCTACGACGGGGCCGCCGTCTCCTTGCGCATAGGGATACCGGATATGGTAGAGCCGCCCCTCCTGCTCCGCGTGTTCGACTTCTATATCCGCAAGGGCGGTCCGACACCGCGGGCACCAGTTGATAATGTAGCTGCCCCGGTATATCAGCCCCTCTTCATAAAGGGAGACAAAAACCTTGCGGACCGCACGGGAAAGCCCTTCGTCCATGGTAAAGCGCTCCCGCGACCAGTCGCAGGACGCTCCCAGGTGCTTGAGCTGGTCAATGATCGTGGAGCCGTATTTTTGCTTCCACTCCCATACCGCTTCGATAAAGGTTTCGCGCCCCATGGCATGGCGGTCGAGCCCCTTGGCGGCAAGGCTGCGCTCGACCACGTTCTGGGTGGCTATGCCCGCATGGTCCGTGCCGGGCAGCCACAGCACGTTTTCGCCCAAAAGCCGGTGGTAGCGGCACAAAATGTCCTGGAGGGTGGTGTTCAATGCATGCCCCATGTGAAGCACGCCGGTCACGTTGGGCGGCGGAATCACGATCGCATAGGGTGCAGCATCGGAAAATTCATCCGCGGAAAACAGGTTTTCAGATTCCCAGTATTGATACCAGCGCGTTTCAACGGCCTTGGGATCATACCCCTTGTCCAGAAGATTGTCAGTCATGGCTTTTTTTGCTCCGAGAGAATAACCGTTATGTTGTATCCATCGTTCTCACAGGTCCGGGAGGAATTGGCAGTCCATGCCGCTCCTGCGGCAATCTTTTTGCATAAAAGCAGTGCACTTTCAAATGATTTTACACAAAAAAATTGGGGATTGATACCAATCCCCAATTCCATCATGTGCGCAGGTCATCCCGAACAGCTTGTTTTGTACCGATTTTATTATTTACGGGTTTTTATGGAATCCAGCAGGATCGTTTTCAGGGCGTCGATTTCTTCCGAGACCTTCCGCGAGACGGCCTCGCTTAGCAGACGGTCAATTGCAGCGCCGAATTTTTTTTCAACCAACCGGTCCAGGGCTGCCTCAAGCTGGCCCGGCGCCAATTCCACATCACCCCCAACGTTTTCCGGGATATTTTTGACCGGACTGGCCGCCACGGCATCGAGGCCCTCGTCTTCGTCTTCGTCGCCGAAATAATTGTCCAGCTTCTCCAGAAGCTCATCTTCTATGGAATCATCGGTTTGCGGAATGTCTTCTGCAGCAGGAGTGGGCGCGGCATCGGCGTCATCGATGTAGTCGCTTTGTTCAATATCAAATTCCTCTTCATCGATGTCAAACTCCTCTTCCGTCAAATCCAGGCCGGGCTCCCCTTCATCTGCCGCTTCCAGATCAAAAAAAGACTCATCCTCAAGGGTGTCCGCCAGATCAATTCCTTCTTCATCCTCGTCGCCTTCCGTGCGGAACGCCGCGGTCAACTCAAGGATGGTGTCCCCTTCCACCGCGGCGGCGCCGGTTATCTCCGTTAAATCGACTATGTCTCCCTCTTCTTCAAGCTCATCGGCCTCAAGGTCAGCCATGTCGATAACCGTTTCTTCCGCTTCCATTGCATCCTCCTCGAGCGATGAAAAATCGATCGTCGCATCAACAGACTCCCGGGCATCCGCTTCCAGCGCAGACATATCGATCACATCCGACAGGTCTTCCGCTCCCGGATTTTCTACGTCGTCAGATGGTTCGACAGGATTGTTTTTTTCTTGATTTTCGATCATGAATTACGGCTCCTGAAACCAAAAGGGTGAGTTGAAATAAAAATGAAACATATTCAATTCATTATGTTTTAGAAGTAGCATAACCATTGGGGGGTGTCAAGCAGTTTACCCCTACTGCCCGCAAGGAGAATACATTATGCTTTATCACATCAAATCAATTGTTTGCAAATAAATAAATTCTGCGGCAGAATAGAATTGCTATTGCGATCATTTCCATCACCGAACCCGGAAGGAATACCATGCGCCGCTTTTACATCGATCCCGCAGAAATCCGGAAACCACAGCCGATGATCACCGGCGCGGATGTCCGCCACATGAAGAAGGTGCTGCGCCACGCTCCCGGCGACCGCGTGATATTGATCGACGGATCGGGCTTTGAATACCCCGCCGTTATCGAAACCATTGACAGGGATACAGCCCGGTTTTCGATACTCGAAACGATATGGTCCGACACTGCCTCCCCCCTGGAACTGGTTGTGGCACAAGGGTTTTTAAAAGAAAAAAAAATGGATGTCATTGTACGCCACCTGACAGAGCTGGGATTGTCCCGATGGATTCCGGTAATAACCGAGCGGTCCGTCGCCCGGCCGGACAAACGACGGATGGCCGAGCGGATGCGCCGTTGGGAAGCCATTGCCATTGAATCGCTCAAGCAATGCGGCCTTTCAAAGCTGCCGGCCATCTCACCGGTCATGACCCTGCAGGAACTGGTCGCCGATCCGGAGGAATTTGACGGAAAAATCGTTTTCTGGGAGGAAGAAACAGCACCGCTCGACGCGCTTTACCATCAAAAACCAGACAAGCTCCTCGTGCTCATCGGACCCGAAGGGGGCTTTACTTCCGATGAAATCCAACTGGCGCAAGCCGCCGGATTTAAAAGTATCTCTTTGGGCCCTCGCATTCTAAGGGCCGAAACCGCAGCCATTTCCGCATGCACACTGGTGCAATATCTCTACGGCGACATGAAAAAAAGTCCTTGACAGGTCCATGATTTATTCTTTATACACTTGGCAATCAATGCCGAGGTAGCTCAGTCGGTAGAGCAGGTGACTGAAAATCACCGTGTCGGCAGTTCAATTCTGTCCCTCGGCACCACAACACATTGAGATCATTACATAGAAAGAGGTCAGAAAACGTTTCTGGCCTCTTTTTTTGTCAAAGGAAACCTTTCATGCCCACGCATACCGGTTCCAATTCCGGCATCAAAAAAACGCAAAAGATCCGGCGCATACCCATAGATCGCCTCCGGTCGCTTCCGCTGTATTACCGGGAAACAATCCCGAAGGACTACATCGATGCCATGGGGCATATGAACGTGCGATGGTACATGGCCCTTTATGATCAAGCCACATGGGCCTTTTTCGAAACCATCGGCATGACGTCCGAATACTTGCAGCGATGTCATTCCGGCGCTTTTGCCCTGAGGCATTTTATCAACTACTTCAGCGAAATCCACGCGGGACAGACAGCAGCCCTGCACACCCGCGTGCTTGGCCGCACCGACAAACGCTTCCATTTCATGCATTTTATGATCAACGAGACAGCCGATCAGGTGGCGTCGAGTTTCGAATCCCTGGGCACCCATGCAGACCTGGAGCAGCGTCGGTCCGCACCGTTTCCCCCGTTCATTGCGGAGGCACTCGACGTCCAGATCCAACGGGACCGCCAGCTTGACTGGGAAGCGCCTGTATGCGGCATCCTGAACCTTTGAGCCCTCAATTCCAAATCTTTGCATTTATCAATAGACATGATGATCAGGAAGACCTCGCAGGGGCACCCCTTGCGGATGCCTGGAATCCGGGCACCCGCAAGGGATGCCCCTACGAGCACATATTCTGTGGGAATATTTATCGCGTCCATACAAAAATGCAAAAATTAGCACCTGTTCCTGTCGCCGCTGTGTAGCCGGCTTCATTTCAGCCCCAGTTCCACGCGCGCCTCGGCAAAATCATCGCTTGTCTTTTCCGGCGAGAGGGTTTCCGCCTCAATGACGAACAGGCGCCCCCCTTCGATGCGGCCTTTGGCCCGTATATATTCTTTTACTGCCTGCGCCCGCTGCCGGCTCAAAAGCCACAATGCTGCATCCGGGATCTGTATCTGCTGCCGTATGGATTCCGTTATTTCTTCCCGGGTAAGGCTTTCATCCGATAAGGGTTTTGCTTCCCCTTGAACGTCCGGATTGGCCAGGACTTTCATTTCATAGAGTTTTTGGAGGTACTCTCCGTATTCTTCCTCCGAAAGGGTGATCTCAGAGACGGAGATGGCGTCATCGTCTTTTTTTGCTCCGGGATCGGCCCATTTCAGTGTTTTCAACTCGCGCTCAAAGGCCAACCGCTTGAGCGCCTCTCTGTCTTTCTCTACGTCCACGTAGCCGGTCATCTCCAGGTTCAATTCAGGACGCTGATACAAGAGTTCTTCAACAGCCGACACCTTCTTCTCCGATTCCTCGTCGAGTGCGGCGAGGCCGTGGACGAATTCGATGTAGCGGAGTTCTTCACCCCCCCCCACCAGGCTGCCGACCAGCGCAAACGGCGAGGTGGCCGCTTTGGTCATGATATTCATCAGGGACTGGACAACGATTTTCGTCACGGAAAAACGGGGGTCATCCGTTCTGCCCGATACCGGAATATCGAGGTTTATCTCGCCGCTGCGGTCTTTTAACAGCGCTATGGCAAGACCTACCGGAAGGCTGATGGCGTCCGGGCTCTCGACCCCGCGGCCGAGGGAGAACTGGTCGAGCAATATCTGGTTTTCGGCGCTGAGTTTATTGTTCTCGATACGGTAGGCAAGATTCAGTTTCAGCTTGCCTTTTTCAATCGCATTGCCGATATAAGTGCCCGAGTATGGGGACAGGGGGCTGAGCTCCATGTTGTCAAGGGTGAAATCGATATCGACAAGGGGCTCTGTGAGCAATGGGTTGATGCGACCCGATATATCGATAGGAGATTGCCCGTCCACGGTCCCCTGGATCTTCAGGTCCGCCCCTTCAAAAGATTCGGAAGTCAGTCCCTTGACGGAGCCTTCGGTCAAATCGAGACGAATAAAAAAATTGGGCCTAACATGGTTGTCGGTAAAATTCACGGACGAATCCTGAAGCCGAATTTCGTTGATGGCCACAGGAAACGGCACCAGCGAAGATGCCGAAGCCTCCGTGTCTTTTTTTCCCTCATCGGTTTGTTCAGCAGCAGGCGCCTCTTCGCCTGCTGGTTCGGCCTCACCTGTCGATTCACTGCCGGACGATTCTTTCGCTTCTGTTCCACCGAATATCCGAGCCAGGTTGAGACGTCCGTTCTCCTGGCGGACAAGCGTATGGGACAGACCGTCGATCAGGATTTCATCGATACTTACGGAAGCAGGATTGTAGCGCACATCGATGCCCTCGACGGAAAAAGAACGCAGCTTCAGCAGATCGCTCCCATAATCCCGGTCCAAAACCGAAAGACCTTCCAGCGAGGCGTTGCCGGTAACCGATGCGGAAATCTTTCCTTGCTTCGTCGATTCGGCCCTGGCATCCGCTGTCAAATGAAAGGCGCCCCCCGCAATCGCCATCCGGATGGATTCCGGCACATAAGGCTGCCCCCAGGAAGGCTCGATATCCTTTGCCTCCAGGTGAATGTCCGCGGATAATGGCGAGATTCCAAACGTGCCGGCCATGTCGATGCCGGCGGTTTTGTTGACGCCGGCGGATAATTCGACCGTAGCGGTCTGTTCCGGGGTCGAACGGAAACCGTCCACGGATAATGCGATATCCCCTATCACCATTTCCACAGGCGAATCCCCGCCTGCCGGGGCTGCAAAATCCCTGTAATCCACGCGCCCGCTGTTGATACGGAATTTGTCGACAGCGACAACAAGTGGAGAATCCGTCTGGCTTTCATTGGTTTCTGACGCATCGGTGATCTGCATTCCGTTTTCCCGCGTACCGCCGTCCGACTCCTGCGCTGCATCCCCCTCTTTTTCGGTGGAGGATGCATCAAGGCCTATTGTCGTCAGGTTGATTGTGCCCCCGGCATCTCGAATGACGGTCAGGTGCGGGTCGTCCAGAATAATTGACGAAAGGCGGATCTCTTTTTGCAGCGGCGTCGATGGCGCAAGGACCATTTCCAGGCCTGCAAGGGAAAAAAGGTGCCCCCCGGTATCATCGACCAGGAGAAGATCGGATAAGGCGGCCCGCCCCGACGTTTCAATGGAAAAATCCTGATCCGCAGCCCGTTTCAAGGAAATCGACGCTTGGATGTCCAAAGATCCGTCGGTAACCTCAAAACCGATGTCTTCCGGCGCATAGGGGAAATAATGGGGCAGCCGCAGTCCCTTCATGTCGATATCGACAATGGTTTTCATGGAGTCGATAAAGAGCTTGGTTTGGGTTTCAATGATGATGTCCGTGTTATTGACGCGTCCGGCCAGGCGGGGCTGGGAAAAGGTGTCGATATCGGCTTCAAAGCTGGAGAGTTTGGGCAGATCAAAATTCAACGGTGCAAAGCGGTGGGTGACATTGACCACCTCGTCGTCAAAAACCACTTCCCCTTCGATAATCTGAACCTGTTGCAGGGCAAAGCGCAGCGGCTCTTTTGCCGCATCGGCCTGCTTCGGTTCGGCTTCCTTCTTGTCGCCTTCCCCCATCAGGTCGGAAAAGTTAAAGGTATTGTCCGATAACCGGGCAAGCCGCAGATACGGCCGCGTAAGCCTTGCCTCCTTGATCACCGGCCCCAGCTTAACAGCCGAACTGACCTGAAGGTTGACATAAAGCGTTTCAAATGCCGCAAAAACATCCTCTCCGTCCGCTTCGCTGATCGTCAGTCCTTCCACTTCCAGAATAAGCGCAAAGGGGTTGAATGCAATATTTTCGATGGTTACCGGCCGGTTCAATGCGGCCGAAAGCTTGTCCGGAACAATGGCTTTGGCAATCAATGGAATGATCAGAAATCCGGCCAATGCGTAAATACCCAGAAAAATGCCAAGTCCCAGGGCAATCTTTTTTTTCCGTTTCATGAATCTACTCCCTTGTCATCGCCGCTGCACCGATCGTATCCACTGCAAAACCCCTGCTTCCGGCTATTCTTCCCCCTCCAGTACCTGGCGCAATTCACCCATGTGGGGTCGAACCGCATCTACGTCTTCTGCGGGTGCATCGGCCATTGCATCCATGGACGACATTGCATTTTTCATCATCTGCTTCATCTCCTGCTTCTGGGCATCGCTCATGTGGGGGTTTTCGTCGATTTCGCGCAATGACCTTTCCATTTCTTCACGCATGGCCGGTTCTTCCTCCTCCAGCAGGATTGAAAAAAAAGCTTTGAGAACGCGGTCCCCCACCGACGCCCAGTGCGTGGCATCTGAAAAACCGTGATCCTTCGCAATACCATCAAGACGGCCATATATTTCATGACCCCGCAGGGCTTTGATACTTTCCGACATCGGATTATCCGGCATCTCCATATCCTCTTCGGAAAAGTCTTCATCATCCACAAACTCATCCAGGTCGTCGTATTCTTCCTCGGCCATCTGGACTTCTTTCATGCTCGATATAAAGTTTTTAATATCGGCATCTCTCAATGAGGATGCATAAACACTCCCCCCCAAAACAACCGCCAAAAAGAATACGGATAGTAAACACCTTGCAAAAATACGTTTTTTCATGGGGACACACCTTTTTTTTTGATTGTTGGAAATCTGCTTGAAAATGCCATGCAGGGCAAAATACGTTTATCATAAAACTTGGCATGCGGTTATGCAACAGCAATATTTGTATTCTGCCGGAATCGTACAGAGCATAGGCGATCCCCCTTTTTTTTCATCGCTTTTCTCTGTGAATCTCTGTGTTTCCTCTGTGCCCTCTGGGTTACAAACCACCCTCCCTGTATTTTCTACCTCACCCGATCTTTTTTGCGTTTTGAGATGGCTTGTAATAAATGCAAAGAATTATAACATATTATAACATAGATGCATCAACCGGAAATACCGGCACAACATGCCCTGCTGTCAATGCCGGCGCCATGCGAATTTGCTTTTATTCGCGTATGCAAATTGCTAAATAGTATCGACAGGGTTCTCCGGATAAGGCAACGCCGCTGCCTTGTTTTCAGGAAAGTGCACCATTATCAAACTGTCCGGAATTTTCAATATATCGGAGACAATATGAAAAACAAGGTCATTGCCGTTATCCTGATCGCCGCTGCCGCATTTTTCGGATGGCGCTTTTTTGCGTCCGCACCCCCGCCGCAAAACGAACGTACGGCCGCAAGAGGAACAAGGGGCGTACCCGTTGAAGTCGCGGAAATCGCGCGGGAAACGATCAGGGAAATTGCACAGTTTACCGGGACGCTTATGCCATCTGCCCGGTTCGTCATTTCACCGAAAATCCAGGGCCGCCTGGAAGAAATTCTTGTCAATATCGGCGATTCTGTTGAAAACGGCGCATTGATCGCCGTTCTGGACGGTGAGGAATATTTACTTGCCGTGGCCCAGGCGCAGGCGGAACTGGAAGTCTCCAGAGCCAATCGGAAGGATTCGGAAAGCGCCATGGAAACAGCAAGACGGGAACTGGATCGCGTAAAAGAGCTCCGTTCACAGAAAATCGCGTCCGAGGCGGAGCTCGATGCTGCAGAGGCAAAGTACAACACGGCCCAGGCAGCCTACGAAGTGTCACGGGCGCAGATCCAGCAGCGGGAAGCCGCGCTGGAGGCCGCAAGAGTTCGACTCTCCTATACCCGCATACATGCCGGCTGGAAGAATGGGGACGAAAAGCGGATCGTATCAGAGCGCTTTATTGACGCCGGGAACATGCTTCGGGCAAACGATCCCATCGTCGCCATCGTGGACATCGATCCGGTGGTCGCCCAAATTAACGTCATTGAACGCGACTTTCCCGAAATCCGGATCGGCCAGAGAGCCATTGTATCGACCGATGCCTATCCGGACCGTACATTTGATGGACTCGTTGTCAGACGGTCCCCTGTGCTCACGGAGGAATCCCGGCAGGCGATGGTGGAAATCGAAATACCGAATTACGATTCTCTTTTGGCCCCCGGAATGTATGTCCGGACCCGCATTGAATTTGAAAGAAAACGCAATGCGATCGTCATACCTGCATCATCTCTTGTGCGGCGGGAAGGTAAAAGGGGAATTTTTATTGCGGATAAAGACACGCAAACCGCCTCCTTTGTTCCGGTGCAAACCGGGATCGTCGAGGAGGAACGAATGGAGGTGACGAGCCCGGACATACAAGGCCTGGTCGTCACCCTGGGGCAGCATCTTCTGGAGGACGGGGCCGCCGTTCGAATAACAGAGCAAACAACGGGGCCCGAAAATTGAAAACAGCCTCTTTTTCCGTTAAACGCCCGATCTTCACCACCATGGTGACGCTCTGCGTCATCATTATTGGCGGCATGGCCTTGTCCCGCCTGCCGGTAGACCTCTTGCCGGATATCACCTATCCCACCTTGAGCATTTCAACCACCTATGAGCAGGCAAGCCCGGAAATAATTGAAGAACTGATCACCCGGCCCATTGAGGAGGCCATGAGCGCGGTCCCCGGTGTCGAGGAGGTTTCATCGGTTTCCACCGAGGGGCAAAGCAGTGTCAGGGTGACCTTTGCATGGGGCACCGACCTTGATACTGCGGCCAACGATGTGAGGGACCGGCTGGACCGGGTAGTTCCCAGACTCCCTGAAGATGCGGACACCCCTTCCCTCCGCAAGTTCGACCCGGCGAGCTTTCCCATCCTGGTGCTCGGGGCATCGAGCAGGCTGGACCCCATAGAAGCAAGGCGTATTATCGATGATGACATAAAATACCGCATCGAAAGGGTTCCCGGGGTTGCTGCCATGGATGTATGGGGCGGTTTGAACCGGGAAATCCATGTCGATCTGGACCCGGACCGGCTAAAGGCCCTGGGTCTGTCCACTGCCGATATTATCACCGCCATAAGACGCGCCAACATTACCCTGCCGGCCGGCTCCATCGAATCGGACACGTGGGAACTGACGCTTCGCACTGCCGGTGAATTCAGCAGGCTGGAAGAAATCCGGGAGACCACTGTCGCCGTTCGAGGCGGCGTTCCCGTCCACCTGGAACAGGTGGCATCGGTCTCGGACAGCTATGAAAAGATTCGCAGAATCGTTCGCGTGAACGGCGAATCCGGACTCCGGTTGTCTGTCAACAAGCAGTCCGGAACCAACACCGTTGAAGTGGCCAGGCGGGTTCTTGGGGAAATCGAGCGAATCAACAGGGATATCCCCCAGGTACGGATCTCCCCGATTATCGATACGTCCGAATACATTCAGCGCTCCATAACCAATGTGGGATCAGCAGCCCTTTACGGCAGTATTTTCGCCATCCTGATCCTCATGGTGTTTTTGCGAAATATCCGCAGCACGGCCATTATCTCCGTTGCCATTCCGGTTTCGATCATCGGTACGTTCGCCATGATATATATGGGCGGGTTTACCCTGAACCTCATGACACTTGGCGGCCTGGCCCTTGGCGTTGGCATGCTGGTGGACAACGCCATTGTTGTGCTTGAAAACATTTACCGGATGCGGGAACAGGGCATTGATGCCGACACCTCAGCGATCAACGGCACCGCCGAAGTATCATCGGCCATCATCGCCAGCACCGTCACTACCCTGACCATTTTTTTCCCCCTTATTTTTGTCCGTGGAATGGCGGGCATCATGTTTTATCAGCTCGCTCTCGTGGTCGCCTTCGCGCTTTTGTGCTCCCTGGCCGTGGCGCTGACGCTGATCCCTATGCTCGCTTCGCGGTTTCTCTCTCCACCGGAAAAATACGGAAAAAGCCGGTTCCGGACCATTGAACACCTCTTTGACATCTTCTCCGGGCTTAACCGCGCACTTGAAAATGCCTATCACCGGATTTTATCCCTCTCTCTTGATCATCCGTTCACCACCCTGTTCATCACCGTCCTGATCCTTTTATCAAGTCTGATGATGATACCCAAAATCGGCACCGAACTGATGCCCCAGACCGATGAGAGCGAAGTGCGCGTCAACGCGGAAATGGCCGTGGGCATCCGGCTCGACATTACCGACCGCGTGATCCGAAACATTGAAGAAATTGTCTTTGCGGAAATTCCTGAGATGAAAAATGTGGTAGCCAGTGTCGGCGGCTCTCACTGGCGGGGTGGCGGCGCCAATGAGGGGCAGCTTCGGATCGCGCTGGTTCCCCGGTCCGAGAGAGACCGCTCCAGTGCCCAAATCGCCGCCGCGCTCAGACCCAAACTGGCCGATATCCCCGGCGCTGTCATACGCACGCGGGAAGGCCAGGGCCTGTTTTTGATCCGGCGGGCGACAGGGGGGACCGAGCGCATTGAAGTGGAGATCCGGGGATACGACCTTGACACGGCCGATGCCCTTGCCGAACGGATAAGCGGCATCATCGAAAAGGTCGACGGCGTAACCGACACCATTGTCAGCCGCACCACCGGCGCTCCCGAAAGGCTGATTTCCGTGGACCGTTTAAAGGCGGAGTCCATGGGAATTTCCGTGAGGGATGTCTCTGAAATCCTCCAGACCGTCATCGCCGGCAGCCGGGCCGGCAATTTCCGGGAAGGCGGCAAGGAGTACCCCATACGCGTCCTGGTAAAGGATGCCGAATATTTTTCTGTCCGTGACATTCTCGATACCGTAATCGTCAATGCCGCGGGCGTGCCGGTCGCCATCCGGAATATCGTAACGGTTGAATCCAAAACCGGCCCGATACAGATCGAGCGGAAAAACCAGGAACGGATCGTATCCATCCGCGCCAACATCGCGGGACGGGATATGGGCTCCATCTTATCGGATATCCGCGGGGAAATCGACGCCGTGGCCGTGCCTTCCGGTTTTGCCATCAATTACGGCGGGGATTACGAGGAGCAGCAGGATGCCTTTCGGGAGCTGCTGGTCGGGCTGATACTGGCCCTCGTGCTCGTGTACATGGTACTCGCAAGCCTTTACGAGTCCCTGCGCGATCCGTTTGTGGTGATGTTTTCCGTCCCGCTTGCCGTCATCGGAACGATATGGATGCTGTATGCCACAGGCACCACGTTCAACCTTCAGTCCTATATCGGCTGCATCATGCTGGGAGGGATTGTCGTCAACAACGCGATTCTCCTGGTGGATTACACGAACCTCCTGCGCAGAGAAGAAAACATGGGGCTGCGAAACGCCATCGAGGAAGCGGGGCGACGGCGGCTCCGCCCCATACTGATGACGGCGCTCACCACAGTATTCGCCCTTATTCCCCTTGCCATCGGGTTCGGTGAAGGCGGCGAAGCGCAGGCACCCATGGCCAGAGCAGTTATCGGCGGTCTCATAAGCTCAACGCTGATCACACTGGTATTTGTCCCTGTCATATATTCATTTATAACGAAAAAAAACGTGTCCGTAACCAACCCGACACCGGAAACAAAAGAATGATCTTTTCAACCCGAAAAACCGCACCCCTTGCAATATACGCGACAATCCTGTCCGGTATCCTTTACTGCATCGCCGGTGCCGCGGATATGTCCCCCGGCCTTACCCGCGGCTGCATCACCATCGAGGAAGCGGTGCTCATGGCACTGGAAAACAACCGCGCCCTGCATGTGCAGCGCCTGGAACCGGAAATACGGGCCACGTTTATCGACCAGGAAAGAGGCGTTTTCGATCCGGTGCTGTCCGGAGAAATACATGCCGGCAGGGAACGCTATGCCGCAACGGATTTTTCCGGTTTGCGCACCGACACGACAACCGGGGCGGAGGCCTCCATTTCCGGCTTTCTTCCGACGGGAACCCTGCTGGAAGCCGAGATAAACGCCAACCGGCGGGATAACGAAGAATTAAAAAGAATCCATGAAGCCCGCCTTGGCATGTCCGTGACCCAGGCGATTTTACGGGGCCGGGGCGTTGCGGTCAACCTTGCTTCCTTTCGCCAGGCGTCACTTGACCAACGCATGTCCGAATATGAGCTGGCCGGATTTACCCAATCGCTTGTGGCGGAAGTGGAGACCGTTTACTGGGAGTATGTCCTGGCACGAAAGGAAGTGCAGATCGTTGAACAGTCCCTTGCGCTTGCCGAACAACAGCTTGAAGAAACCCGCCAGCGGGTTCGCGTTGGCGGTATTGCGGAAACGGAGATGGCTGCTGCAAAAGCAGAAGTCGCGTTGCGGAAGGAATCACTGATCAATGCAAAAGGCCGCGTGGATCGTTTACGAATCAGGCTGCTTCGGCTGATCGCACCGTACCGGCACGCATCGCATGACCGGGAAATCCTTCCCGAAAGCCGTCCGGAAATCCCGCCGGACCCTCTTGAATCTCTCTCCGACCACATTGAAACGGCCCTTCATATCCGCCCGGATATTCGGCAGGCAGAGATATTGATCGAGCGCGGGACACTTGAAATTGTCAAGACGAAAAACGGGCTCCTGCCGGAAATGGACCTGTTTATCCGTCTTGGAAAAACAGGATACGCAGACTCCTTTTCCGGCGCCGTAAAAAACATGGACGGCGATTCATATGACATGCTCGCCGGTATAGAGATGTCACGGGGTGCCTCGCGCCTGCAGGCCGATGCCCGCTACCGCCGCTCGCTGCTTTTACGCGAGCAGCGGCAAATATCCCTGGAGAACCTCAAAGACCTTGTCTGCGAAGATGTTTCGCTGGCATATATCGATGTCAGGCGAACCCTCCAACAGGTGTCTGCAACCGAAACCACGCGAAAATTTCAGGAAGAAAAACTGCGCGCTGAAACCGCCAAGTTTGCTGTTGGCAAATCCACCTCGCTGCTGGTGGCCCAGGCGCAGCGGGACCTCCTGGAAAGCCGGGTATCGGAAGTTGCGGCGATTACCAATTACCTCAAGGCGAGAATCCATTTTTACCTGATGGAAGGCTCCCTGCTGCAACGGCGGGGGATCGATCGCGGCGTATGAAATAAAATCAAGGGGTGAGAAAATTGATAAAACATCCCCCTCCGCCGTCTGCTTCCGGTGCATCCTCCCTGTATCCGGCAACAACGTGCCTGACTTCTCTCAGGGTGCGGGCATTGTCGCCGTCCCGGAAATCCCCCGTCGGCGTTCCTTCGTAATATATATCCGGATTGGAGAAATGCGGCAGATTAATGCTTTCCATGCCGTCTTCAAAGTAGTCTTTCTGCGGGTAGGTCATGATGGTACTGTAAATGTTGCCGTCTTGCCCCGTCCATCGCCATCCGGCTGAATAATCGAACAGTCCGCCGTCCGCATCGGATTCGGGCAGCTGTTCCTTGTGATGCCCCATGCCCAGGTTGTGCCCGATCTCGTGGGCAAACGTATAGGTCGTGGCCGCCTGCTGCACCCTTGTCAGTGAAAATGCGAATTCCGGGTCTCCGGAAGCCTTTTCCAGCTGGTAGGAAATGCCGCCGTTATCGTCTACCCTTGCAAGCAGGGCAACAAGATCGGCCCCATACCGGTCGCGCAGGATATGAACCTCGTCCATGTAACCGTCATCGGTTCCTTGAAAGCGCCGCAGGTCCATTGATGAAGATCCGCTTTCATCGTAATCGACCTCGTCCGCATGCACCAGTTCAATCGTTGTTTTCGTATCGCTGTTATCCAAAGCGAGCTGCGTATCTTCCATTGCCTGGGCGATAATGTTTTCAATACCCCCCTTCCCTTCCGCCCAGACTTTGGCTGCAGTCGTGTAGATTACCATGACGGCAATGACCGCCTCCGTGTCATCCTCGTAGTTCCCGTACAATTGCACCGGAAAACGTTCGGCCGCGGGAGCGTCCTCTTCCATAAGGAAAGAAGGCGCTTCGTTTTTCTCCGGCAACAGGGGCGCCCCTTTTGGCAACACGTCTTTTTCCGGCGGACTGATTTTTTCAATACGCAGGGTATGCGTTTCCTTGTCATATTGGACCCGGTATTCGCGGTTTTTTTCCGGAATACGGATAAACCCCAGACTTTTGTTGCCGCTCACGGACAAGGTAAACGAACCACTGGGAAAAATGTCCAGATGCCCCCGAATGGTTTCGGTGCCCAGCCGGTTTACGGAGATCCGGTCAATGACCACCCGGACCGGAATGTCAAACAGGTCCAGGTCAAACGCGTCTCCCGGAAGAATATTCTGAATTGTTCCAAAACTGCGTATAAACCCTTTCTCATGCCCCTGGGCGGACACGCTTCCCAAAAACAAAAAAAGGCAAATCGCTGCGATGCAAAACAAGGCATACGGGATGCGCCAGGGTGGGCAATGAAAAAAAAGGGGGTTTTTAAAATTGTTCATTCGGTTATGGAATACTTTCAATTTATGGCGCAAAGGTTGCGGCCGCATTCGACCCCGGTGCCGAAAGGGCTACTCGCGTTCCGGATGCATCGGCGGCGCGCCGGGAAGCGTTTCCTTCGCGGCCGGATCGATATCGATAAGATAATGCGCTTCTGTTTCAGAATCATAAAAAATAACGTATTCCCGGTTTTCTTCCGGAATACGGATATGGGCCATGCTTCGCCCCCTGTTGCTCGAAATCACCACGTATCCGGATGAAAAAGATTCCAGCCGCCCGCGGATGCTGACGGTATCCTGAACGTTTTTGGAAATGCACTCGACAGATGCACGGTAGTGTGCATCGTCGAACAGGTTGAGAACAAGCACGTCATCAGCGGAAATCATGTCTTCGGCCGACAGCCGATCCAGCAGATCCACTTTCACGATCCGTTTTGCCGCGCGACGCAAACCTTCATCCGCCTGGATTCTTTCCGAAACTTCAGGCGGCACGCATTGCCGTTCCATGATCAGGGGGTACTGTCCGGCCGCCGCGCATGCAGCACAAGCAAAGGCAATGGTGCAGGCAATCGCCGCCGGGAGGTTTATGCGGGGAATTAAAGAATGCAATTTCATGTTTTTTTCATTTACATTTTGCAAATTTTTTGAAAAATGGGATAGTTTACAAAGGTTGTGATACAAAACGATTGCTCACGGTATTTCAACGGCAAAAAAAACACTCCTCATAATGGCGATATTATGCGCACAGCCGTTATTTCCGATATACACGGAAACGCAACTGCGTTCCGGGAAGTCCTGCGTGATATTGACGCATGCGGCATCGATGCAGTAATCTGCCTTGGAGACAATATCGGGTACGGTCCCGAACCGGAAACGGTCGTCAACATGCTGCGGGAGCGCGATATCGCCTCGGTTATGGGCAATCATGAAATGGTCATCCGCGACCCTGCTTTTCTCGAGTGGTTCAACCCTGCGGCACGGCTGTCCCTGGAAAAAACCATGGCAGCGATTTCCGCTGATAATTTAAGCTATCTTTCCGGCTTGCCCGACTTCCTACTCGCCAACGAATGGCGCTTCGTTCACGGCTTTCCCCCGGATTCCCCCACAAAATACATGTTTGAAATATACCCGGCGGAGATGGAAAAAACAATGGCGGAAATGACCGAACCGCTTTGTTTTATCGGCCACACACATGAGCTTGCCCTGATTGCCTACCGGGACGCCTCGTTGAAAAGAATCCCCATTGACGAAAGCGGGCGGTCCCATTTTCTCGATCCGGAAGCAAAATACATCGTCAATGCGGGCAGCGTCGGACAGCCGAGAGACGGCACCAACGAGGCCAAATACGTTATCTTCGACAATGAATCATACGGCCTGGAGATACGCCACGTTCCCTATGACGTCAACGACACCATCAAAAAAATTCATGCCGCAGGCCTTCCCCGGCAGCATGCATTGCGGCTTTCCTGGTAAAGCATTTTTCTTCCCGACATCCGGTTCGGTCCGACATCCGGTTCGGTATTCCCCATGCGCACGCCGCCAGCATTTACCCATCGGCACTATTTGCGGATAACCAGCCGGTCCCCGGGCTGTATAACCGCGTCCCGTCGAAGATTGTTCTGCTCCAGAAGCGCCTGCAGGGATATACCGTTCGCCCTGGCAATGCTGTATAGGGTATCTCCTTTCCGCACCTCGTGGTAACGGGTCTCTCCGCTGCCGGCCGTGCTTTTCGGGCTAGGTGCAGGCGCCGCCTGTTTTTGGGAGAGCTCCTTTGAAAGGGACTCCTGGCGGCTTTTCAACTCCCGGGTCTCCTCCTGGATGTCTTTGATCCGCGTATCGAGTCTTTCCATCCGCGCAAGTACCTGGTCTGCCTGGCCGGTACTGCCGCCGGTCTCCATGGTTTCAACCTGATGAATCAATGCCGGAAGTCTCGTCAACTGGATCTCAACCGCGTCGATCCGCTCCTCAAGCCTTTCAAATCGGGCATTGAGTCTCTCTACGGCATCATAAGAAGGCGACTGCACCTGGCTTTCAACCGCCTTATCGTCATCGCGCGAAAAAACAACCGTCATCAGCAGGATGACCAGCAGCGCAGCCACGCCGCCCAGGATCAATTGCTTTCTGGAGGCCGTCTGCCACAAGCCGCCGGAATTGCTCAAAAGGCTTCTGGGGCTTTCTTCCTCGTCCTCATAGCGGTCTTCGTTTTCTCTTTCCATGTGTAATACCTGCTTTTTTAAGTATCCTGTTAGTTGTAACCGGGTTTATGGGAGACCCTTTTTCATCCATTTTATGAAAACTTGCAAACCGGCGTCGGATCAGGTACATTTCAGGTGCCCTGACCAACGGATCGCATCCCTGAGGGCGATGACGCCGCTGCTGCGAACGCATGCGGTTTTTTGCAACTTTATCACTATTTGGTGTCTGGACAAAATGAAAAAATACAACCATGATTTTGTAGAAGGCTACGATGGATTCATCGGGTTCGGGTGGGACCGGGAAACCGATGAAAATACAGTGATCTGCTACCTCCAGATGTTTTCCGACGACGAGGTGGCCACCCAGATGACCCAGCGGATGACGGACGATGAGCTCGAGGAGGTTCATCACCTTATCAACCGCCTCTTGAAAAACTATTTTGACGAAAGTGAATACCACGGGTTGTTTCTGAAAGACGATACCCATCAATAACCAAACCTGCCGACCCGACAGGATATACAAAGCATTTAAGAAACGGGGGCACCGAATCATGCTTGACGACACCCGGCTGGACCGATATGCGGATGTTCTTTTGTGGGGGCTGCAAATCGCCCGCAAAAACAAAATAAAAACCACTGATACGGTTCTGATCCGTTATGACCTCGGGGCCTTGAAACTTGCAGAAAAGCTCTACGAAAAACTTCTCATCAGCGGCCGGAACCCGGTCCAGCGAATTCTCCAGACGCCGTTCATGGAAAAAAAAACGTACGAGATCTCCAGCAACCGGCAGCTGACATTCATTCCCCCCGGTGATGAGGAGCTCTACCGGAACCTGAACGGGAGCATTGTTATTCTTGCACCCGAATCATTGACCCACCTGGCGCATATTGCACCGGCAACGATTGCAAAATCGCTCAAATCCCGCAAATTCCTACGCGACATACTGGACAAGCGGGAAGAAGACGGTGATTTCAGCTGGACGCTGGGCATTTATCCGACCGCGGCGCTTGCCAGGCACGCCGGCATGGCGGCCGAACAATACGCCGATCAGATCGTAAAAGCCTGTTTTTTAGACAGCAAAAACCCGATGGAACAATGGGAGACCGTGTACCAAAAGGCCGCGTCCATAAAAAAACGCCTCAACCGCCTGGGGATAAGCGCACTCCATGTTGAATCCGACAATGTGGACCTTGTTGTCAAGCAGGGGGAAAAACGCCGCTGGATCGGCGTTTCCGGGCACAATATCCCCAGTTTTGAATTGTTTGTCTCACCCGATTGGCGCGGCACAAACGGCGTGTACCATGCAGACCAGCCGTCGTACCGGAGCGGAAACCGCATCGAAAATATCCGGGTGGCATTCAAAAACGGGAAAGTGGTAGAGGCCGCTGCGGAGAAAGGGGAGGAATTTTTACGAAAGCAGCTTGAAATGGACGCCGGCGCCAGGCGGATCGGCGAATTTTCCCTGACCGACAAAACCTTTTCAAAAATCGACCGCTTCATGGCCAATACGCTATACGATGAAAATTACGGCGGAACATACGGCAACTGCCACATCGCTCTGGGCTCCTCCTATTCGGACACCTATGCGGGGAACCCTCACGAACTTACCCGGGAAATGAAAAAAAAGCTCGGCTTCAACGATTCCGCGCTTCACTGGGATATCGTAAACACCGAAAAAAAACGGGTCACTGCAAGCCTCTCAGGGGGGGGTAAGGCCCTTATTTACGAGGACGGCCAATTTGTCTACGGATAGGACGTCGTGTTCGCCGGTGACCAGTCACCGTCACCAACTACGTGCAACCTGAAACATCGAATGTATACCTCTATGATGAAAAAACCATTACTCCTTGAAAACCAGATTCAGGACTATGCCTGGGGATCCAAAACAGCCATCCAGAAACTGCTGGGCGCTGAGGAAAACAACATTCCCTGGGCGGAGCTGTGGATGGGTGCCCACCCGAAAGCCCCCTCCAGCGTTGTCGTCAACAATGAAAAAATGCCCCTTGACGACCTGGTGCGCCGATACCCCGATACGATCCTCGGGGCAGAGGCCGCTGCCAAATTCAACAATACCCTGCCCTTTCTTTTCAAGGTCCTGGCAGCGGCGCACCCTTTGTCCATCCAGGCGCACCCGGACAGGTCCATGGCAGAGACCGGGTTTAAAATGGAAAACCAACGCAATATCCCCATCGATGCCCCCCACCGCAATTACCGAGACCCGTGGCCGAAACCGGAAATCATCTGCGCCCTGGAGCCCTTTGTCGCCGCAAACGGATTCCGGCCGGCGGAATCGATCGTAAAATGGTTTGAAACGATCTGTCCGGAGAAACTCGCTGCGCAGATCACCATGCTGAAAGAAGCGCCCGGCGAATCCGGCATAAAAAAAATGTTCGAATCCCTTGTCCGGATGCCGGCGGCTTCAAAAAGATCAGCCGTTGACGAGGCAGCAACAAGGGCCGCTGAAGTGGATGCCATGGAAGGTGAATGGGTTGTACGGCTTTCCCGGCTCTATCCCGATGATATCGGCGTATTGTGCCCCCTGTTTTTGAACCTGGTACGGCTTGAACCCCACACGGCCATGTTTCTTCCCCCCGGCCGGATGCATGTATACCTGGAGGGCGTCGGCATCGAACTCATGGCCAATTCAGACAATGTGCTCCGGGGGGGGTTGACGGGCAAACATGTGGACATCGATGCGCTTTTGAACACTGTCCGGTTTGATCCGTCACCAATCGACCTGTTGCGGCCTGTCGCCAAAAACAAGTGTGAAAGCCGGTATCCGACGGACGCGGAAGAATTTTTGCTCTCCGTGGTGCAAACGGAGAACGGAAAATTGTGCCGGTTCCCGGAAGATCATGGCCTTGAAATCCTGCTGTGCATCAAAGGAACAGCTGAAATTACCGCCGGACAGGATGGCTCCCCCCTGACGGTTGAAAAAGGCGGCTCCATGATGATGCCCGCAAGTGTCGGTTCGTATGAGATCAAGGGGGACAGCGTCTTTTACAAGGCGGCTATACCCGATATTCCTCCTGCCGGATAGATGCAGAAAAAACATTTACCTTTTATAAAACTTCCGGGGCATGCATGGGACTCCTGGTAAACGAAATTTTTTTTTCCATACAGGGGGAATCCACCTGGGCCGGACGGCCATGCGCTTTTGTGAGACTTTCCGGGTGCAACCTCCAATGCGCATACTGCGACACGGAATACGCCCGCTACCATGGCGTAGAAATGGAAATGGAGGACATCCTGGAAAAGGTGCGTTCATATGACTGCCGCATCGTTGAAATTACAGGGGGGGAACCCCTGCTGCAAAACCAGACACCCCTGCTTGCAAAGCATCTTCTGTCCGGCGGTTTTACTGTGCTGATGGAAACCAACGGTTCCATAGACATCGGCATGGTCGATTCCGGTTGCATCCGAATTGTCGACATCAAGTGCCCCGCAAGCGGGCAGAACCAATACATGGATATGGAAAATGTTCGCCGGATGGATGCAAAAGACGAGTTGAAATTCGTCCTG
>JAWOAV010000055.1:0-2518 GCA_046498365.1 Desulfosalsimonadaceae bacterium | reverse complement strand
CCCCGCGGCTGCCCAAATGCTCGGGCGAACCGAGAAGGAACTGGTCGGCGAGCAGTTCGGCTATCCTCTGACCCCGGGCGAAAAAACGGAGATCGAATTGCTCTCCGGCAACGGCGGTGTAAAAACGGTGGAATTGCGCACAGGTAAAACAGAGTGGGATGACAAAGGCGCAATTCTTGCGTCATTCAGGGACATCACGGAGCGCAAGGAAGCCGAAGAAAATCTTCGGAGCATGGGATTCCGGGACTCACTGAGCGACCTTTACAACCGCAATTTTTTCGAAGAAGAGATGAATCGCCTGAAAGACGGGCGCTACAGCCCGATCGGAATTATCGTCTGCGATGTGGATGGAATCAAATTCATCAACGATACGCTGGGACATCAATCCGGAGATGAGATACTGATCAACATTGCCAATGTCCTTAAAGACAATTTTCGTGATAGTGATATCATTGCCCGGATTGGAGGCGATGAATTTGCGATCCTTCTGCCGGGGGTGGACCAGGATATCGCCGAGAAACTGGTGCGGCGCTTGCGGCAGGGCATAGCGGATCACAACAATACAAATCCCCGCTTACCCATTTCCCTGTCTATCGGCTATGGCGTGAGCGACCAACGCCCTGTGGATATGCAGGCGCTGTTCCGGAAGGCGGATGACCGGATGTACCGGGATAAGCTCCAGCAGGAGAAAAGCTCCCGCAGTGCACCGGTTCAGGCTTTGACAAAGGCCATGGAAGCCAGGGACTTCATTACCCAGGGCCACAGCGAGCGGTTAAGGGAACTGGCGGCTTTACTGGCACGGGCAATGAATCTGGGTGAAGACATCATCAGCGATTTGCTTTTGCTGGCCAAGTTTCACGATTTGGGCAAGGTCGGCATACCGGATCGAATTCTGTTCAAGCCCGGCCCTCTGAGCGAGGAGGAAATGACGGAAATGCAAAAACACTGTGAAATCGGGTATCGTATTGCTCGCTCTGTTCCTGATCTCGCGCCTATATCTGAATGGATTCAATGGCATCACGAGAGATGGGACGGCCAGGGCTACCCCCAAGGCTTAAAAAGCGAGGAGATCCCCTTGCCCTGCAGGATACTTGCCATCGTGGATGCTTATGACGCCATGATAAGTGACCGGCCCTATCGGAAGGCCATGCCCCGCGCGGATGCGGTCGAAGAACTTCGACGCTGTGCCGGCACCCAATTTGATCCAAACCTGGTTGAAAAGTTTATCATGATTGTACAAGGCGCAAAGCATAATTGACGCCAGTTTTCGTTGCTTTCAGGAACTTGCATACATCAAAAAAGGTCGTATGACTTTATCAATAACCGGTGGTAAATTATTTGTATTTGGGTTTTCCGCTTTTATTCCCCGATGGCAGTCCTTTTGGAACCATTTGTGTATTGGATAACAAGCCCAACAGCTATTCATCCAATATAGAAAACCGGATAACGTGAGCATATTTTAAGTGGGCTGACTGTTGTGGCTTGGCAAGGACGACTTTGCCGCTGAGGCTTCAGTGCCCATTAGGCAAAACGCATGGAGGAGGATTACCATGAGCGGATCAGAAAAACCATCGTCTTTGATGATCGTGGATGACAACCGGATTAATTTGGCGATGCTGGAGGCCATCCTTTCATCACAGGGATACGAAGTGATAGCATACGAGCGGGGGGAAGACGCCCTGGAAGCCGCGGTTCAAAACCCGCCGGATTTGATCCTTCTGGATATCCTGATGCCGGATATGGAGGGGTTCGAGGTCTGCCGCCGTCTGAAAGCGGACTGGCTGCTCCAGAAAATACCGGTGATCTTCATCAGCGCCCTGGATGACTCCGAAAACAAGGTCAGAGCGTTTACCGAAGGCGGAGCGGATTACGTGACCAAGCCGTTCCAGAGACAGGAAGTTCTGGCCCGTGTCCGAACCCAAATCACCATATCCCGGATGCAGGAGGAACTGCAGGAACGCAATTTCCGCCTGGAAGATTTGGTCCAGGCAAAGGTCCGGGAACTCGAGGACGCCCAAATGGCCATGCTGACGGCCATTTCCAACCTGGCTGAGCTGCGGGACGAGGAAACCGGCCAGCACATAGAATGCACCCGGGTGTTTTGCCGGATGCTTGCCCAGAAACTGCAGCAGAACCCGCGCTATGCCCATGAAATCACGGATTCTTTCGTGATCAACATCTATTATGCCGCACCGCTCCACGATATCGGCAAGATCGGCGTTTCCGACACGATTCTTTTGAAACCGGGCCGGCTTACCCCGGAGGAGTTCGAAATCATGAAAGCCCACTGCGCCATCGGCGCATCCACCCTGGAAAGAGCCCGGCAGCGGTATCCCAACAATGCCTTTATCAACATGGGCATTTCCATTACCCGATCGCACCATGAAAAATGGGACGGCAGCGGCTACCCCGACGGACTGGCCGGCGAAGAAATTCCCCTGTGCGCCCGGATCATGGCCCTTGCGGATGTATATGACAGCCTGCGCTCCAAATCGCCGTACAAGGAGCCCTTTTCCCG
>JAWOAV010000016.1:0-5763 GCA_046498365.1 Desulfosalsimonadaceae bacterium | reverse complement strand
AGGGGGTTGAGCGTAGACAACTCGCCGATGTCAGCCCCTGCAACAAAGGCCTTTTCGCCGGCCCCCGTCAATATGAGAACTCGGACATCCTGGTTTTCGGCAATTTCGTCTATCGCCCGGCGCAACTCCTGCAATACCTGAGAATTCAAGGCGTTCAGTGATTTGGGGCGATTAATGGTGATCGTGGCGATATCGCCTGCCTGCTCATAAAGAATGGTTTCATACGACATGTCGGCCCTCCGTATCGGGTGTTGGTTTTTATGGATTACCAAAAAAAGATGAATTCGTAAAAAGTCGTTTTCAGACGGCTTTGTAAAATGTTCAAGATCAAGGCGCGTGCCATTTTTGAAGAATCGATCGTACTTCGCCGTACGTGAGATTCTTCAAAAATTGTGCGCAACGCAGATATTGGACTTTTACGAAGCCGTCAAAAAAAAGTTTTGAAACTTTTTCGGTTGTTTGCTAAATAATACCATTTAAAACTTTTTTTGAGACTTTCCGTTATGTTCTGATTATATATTGTTTTAGATAAATGAAACGCTGTGTTTTGTCAATCGTGATGCGCTGTCGTGATATTAAGCCCCGGTCACCTTGACACTCTATGGATTGCCATTACAATCAATTTTGGAGGGTGATTTCGGCGGTAAGCCGTCCGGGTTATTCTTCCGGGAGTTGGGTATGTTTAACATGGATGATGAGGCGATAATAAAAGCCTATAAGCGATACGCCAGGAATTACGACCTGATCTTCGGCAAGATATTTGAACATGGCCGCAGGCAGATATTGAACAAAATGAACTGCCGGCCGGGGGAGCATGTTCTTGAAGTGGGCATCGGCACGGGGATCACCCTCCCTTTTTATTCGGACCATGTCAATGTCACGGGGATTGATATATCGCCGGACATGCTTCAGGTTGCGAAAAAACATGTAAACGGGAACAGGGCGGCAAAAAAATCGCTGTTTCTCATGGATGCCCAGCAAATGAGCTTTGCCGACAATTCGTTCGACAAGGTGGCGGCCATGTATGTGGTTTCGGTCGTTCCCGACCCGGAAGCCCTGGTTGCAGAAATGAAACGGGTCTGCAAGCCCGGGGGGGATATTTTTATTTTAAACCATTTCGGCAATCACAAACTGCTGCCGAAGATGGTGGAAACCGTTATGCTGCCGTTTCGGAACCTGATCGGATTCAGTCCGCGGCTTTCCATGGACTGGCTGATAAAAAATATGGATATACCGGTAGTCGAGGTCGATCCCGTCAACCTTTTCGGTTACTGGACCTTGATTCATGCAAAAAATGTCGACCATTGACCCGTTTTCTTCTGAAGAAGACGTATTGTACTGCGATTGTCATCTGGACCCGGATACGGAGTACTTCCTGTATGTGGGTGAACTGAAGGCGGACTGCCTGAATTTTTTCCTCAAGGAAGCCCTCAGCCGGATTTTCGGGAAAAAATTTGATTTTATCTCCATCCTGCCCGATGTCCTGGCCTGCTACCCCCACCCCAATATGCTCGTTATCAACCCCCGCAGCAGGGAACTGACCGGCGCATGCGGCCATACGACCTGCTGCCGGATCTCCGGCAGGGATTTCAATCGCTTCGTTTCGAATTCCGGTGCGGTGCATCATCTGGTCGGGGAGCTTTTGCAGCGGCAGAAAAACCTTTTCGTACACGTCTTTGAGTCTGTTCCCGAAATGACCCTCAACCGCATCCCCGGGGTGATACTGCTGGGACCGGACGGAGAAATCGCCCACCGGTGGAACAACAAGCTGCACCAACTGCAGGCGCTGCGCGACACATCCGTGCCGGTCATCGATTTCAGGATATGCGACGGCTACAGGGAGCTGCTGCAGACCACAGAATCGTTGTGGCCTGTCTGGGAGCAGGGTATTTTCATCAGCCAGCCGTATTCCGCAGCCGGGATGAACAGTTTTATCGCCTACAGCCCCCGGGACCTGGAGGGGAGGGATTTCTTTGTCGATTCCAAATATCTTCTCAGCAGATACATTCCGCACATTTCGGACCCGACGGTCCTTGGCGTGGTGGCCAATGCCGATGACGTGTTTATCGCCGCGGTTGCGGACCAGGATATTGAAGGGGGCAACACCTTCAAGGGCTCCGTATTTCCTTCCGCCCTGCCCCGCAAGATTCAAAACGAAGTGGAGGCGCATACCCGGACCGTGGGGCAAATATTGGGGCAAAGCGGATACCGGGGCATCTTCGGGTGCGATTTTATCGTGGATGAAGCCGGCTGTGTTCATTTCGTGGAGGTAAACGCCCGCAAGCAGGGGACCACCATGGAAATGTGCTGTACGCTGGAAAACCTGCTGCCCGCGGATGCGCCGTCACTGCTGGAGCTTGAATTTTATGCCGTTACGGAAAACCGCTTCCCGGAAAACAAAATGGAGCTCCGGGAAGCATTGGGCGATATCTGTTGGCGGACATACAACTTTAAGACCGATACCGGTGTATGCGTCCGGGAATCCATTCCCCAGGAGCACGACGAGCGGGAGCTGTTCCGGCGCGTTGCCGAAAACAGCCTGGAGCACGATGTGATTGTCATGGAGCATCTCGGGGAAGGGGTGCTGGCAGAGCCCGGAACTTTCGTGGGCCGCCTCCTGGCCGTTTCCAGGAGACGAGAACTCCTGGAAGACGACATCCGGAAGGGCAAAGAACTGCTCCGTCACTCAATTATTCCAAGAGAAGAAGAATCGTCATGAATGAAAAAGCAGAAAACGCAGAAATGGATGAATTCACCAGAGATCTGTTCCGGGAGCTTTTTGCTCCCGCAGGGGAAAAGGGGGCGGAACCGGGGCCGGAAGAATTACAGGCCATAAAGGATCTTCTGGGTGCCGCCCGCGAGCAGGACCTGACCCAGCCCATCGTGGACCTGTTTGCGATGCTGCGCCGGATTCGCGGGGAAAAGGGGTATACGCCCGTGGATATGGGCATAGAAGAGGGCGATCTTCTGGCGTTGGCCGAAAAACACCGGGAGCTGGACGAGCATCGGGTGACCGTCGGCGGACGCGTCCTGAGGGCCCTTTCCATTGTGCAGGAGGCAAAGGAAAGGGCCATGGATTATGTGCGGCGGCACCCAAGGGAAGCTCCCAGCGGGATAGAACTGTGGGACAGCATTCTGGAGCACCAGGAACGGATCAAAAAAGTGCTGGGCATGCAGCAGGAGGACTGGGACAGCTTTACCGGCCAGCTGCGCTATGCCATCGAGTCCGTTGCAACGCTTTCCAGCCTGCTGGACCTGCCCGAAAAAGCCGTGGCGGATATCCAGCGCGTGACCGGCCAGTACAGGATGCGACTGACGCCGTATTATACCAGTTTGATCATGCCCGGCGTCCTCAACGACCCGGTTCTTTTGCAGTCCGTGCCCACCGGAGAAATGGTGGACAACGTGGGGGAGGAAATTCCGCCGGTGGCCGCGGATCATTCCCCCGCCCGGCTCATTGACCAGTTCTACCCGCGGGTGGCAACGATCAAGGCCACGAACATGTGCGCCATGTACTGCACCCATTGCCTGCGCATTGCGCATATCGGCAAAAAGGACCGCATATACAGCAAGAACGCGTACCGGGAAGCCTTGGATTATATCCGGAACAATCCGGGCATCCGGGACGTCCTGGTGACCGGCGGGGACGCGTTCGTCCTGCCCAATGATCTGCTCCGGTGGTTGCTGGAGGAACTGGACGGGATCGAGCATGTGCGCCTGAAACGGCTGGGATCGCGGATCCCGGTGACCACCCCCCAGCGCATGGATAGCGAGCTTTTGGACATTCTGGAGCAGAGCAACGATCGAAAACCGTTGCGGGTGGTGACCCAGATCAATACCGCCCAGGAGATAACGCCCGTATCCCGGGAGGCTTTCAAGCAGATTTCCAAGCGTGTCAGTGCGGTGCTCAACCAGGCCGTTTTGCTCAGGGGGATCAACGATACGCCGGTGAAGATGTGGAAGCTGTGCGAAACCATACAGGAAGCCCATGTCCGCCCCTACTACGTTTTCAACTGCAGCTACCGCAATCCCCAGTTTGCCCACTTGCGGGTACCGGTTACAGTGGGGCAGGATATCATTGAATCCATGTACGGCAATATTTCCGGGGATGCCATTCCCCGGTACATCGCCACGGCAGGGGGGAAGATCCCCCTGCATCGGAGCAACGTCCAGCGCAGGGCAGGGCGGGACCTGGTCCTGAAAAAGCCCTGGAACGGCGAAGAGGTTACATACCCGGACGTTGCCGAAGAAGCTCATGCCCAGCAGCGCTTCGCCTTCAGAAGGTATACGGACGCGGAATAAGGCCGAACTCCCGGCCGTCTTTTTTCGGGAGCATTGGGACGTATTATGCAGCAGGAACAGGGCCCGGCAGACAGGATTCAGGCGTTTTTTAAAGGCAGGCAGCAGGCGATGTATGCCCTGCTGGAGGAGTTGGTGCTCATCCAGAGCGGCAGCAGGAACAAGGCAGGGATCGACCGGATGGCCGCCGCCGTTGCCGCGGCAATGCCCGGCAGCATGCAGCCCCGGATCCTGCCGTTTACCGAACACGGCAATATGGTGTCGGCAAAAACCCGGAAGGCCGCAGAGGGAGCCAAGCAGCTTCTTTTGCTGGGGCATATGGACACGGTGTTTCCGGAAGATACTGATTTTCATTTCTACCGCGAGGACGAATCCAGGGCGTACGGGCCCGGGGTCATTGACATGAAGGGGGGGCTCGTTTGCGCGATATACGCCCTGAAGGCCCTTTCGGAGCTGGGGCTCCTGGATGAACTGCCGGTCTGCATGCTGTGCAATTCCGACGAAGAGATCGGCTCGCCTGCCTCCTGGGGCATGATCTGCCGGGAGGCGGACAACGCCTTTGCCGCTTTCGTGATGGAGTGCGCAGGAAAGAACGGGGAGATCGTCACCGGCAGGAAGGGGAGGAGCGGGTACAGGCTCGTCGTCCACGGGCGCTCCGGTCATGCCGCCCAGGCCGGCGGAAACAAGGCCAGCGCCATCCTGGAGCTGGCCCATAAGACCATCGCCCTGGAAGCCCTCAACGATCCACCCTCGGTGAGCCTTAACGTGGGCGTCGTAAAAGGCGGGATAGGCCCCAATACCGTGCCCGGAAAGGCCGATGCCTTGATTGATATCCGCTACATAGAGGAAGTGGACGGTAAGCGTGTAAAGGCGGAGATCGACCGGATCCTCCAGTCCCCCGCTGTTCCGGGAACGGTATGTGAGCTGCAGTACCAGACGGGCCGGCCGTCCATGCCGCAAACGCCGGGCAATGAAGACCTCTTCACCCTTGTCCAATCCCAGGCGGCGCTGCTGGGGCAGTGCGTGACCCATGAGTTCAGAAACGGCGTCTCGGACGCCAATGTCGTGGTGAATCCGAGCCAGTAGTGCATGGATTGCTCGCCGGTCCCGGCAATCTGCGGCGAATCAGGCCCCCGTTCGTGCCACTGCGCCATGTCAGCATAGCAGGTGTCGGCAAGATAGGAGGCGGCGTTGAAGTCCGCGTCCTCGCCCCACAGGTTGCTCAAAGCCTCCTGAGCCGCCCTATCCGGCCATGGCACCATCGCCACGGTTTGCGCTTCTTGCGCCAGCCACTGGATGAACAGTCGCTCGCCCCATCGCCCGCTGGCGTAATCCTCAGGATTTACGTACCGCCCCACCGGCGGGAGCACCAGATGTCCGTATTCGTGAGACACCTGCCGCGCCCATTCCAGCGGCGCCCGATCCTTGTGAGCCGAATACAGATACATTTCGCTGCGGTACGCC
>JAWOAV010000062.1:0-39821 GCA_046498365.1 Desulfosalsimonadaceae bacterium | reverse complement strand
GAATATGCGCTACGGCCGTGCGCTGGTCAATTCCGGCTCCCGGAAGGTGCGCGACCGCGTTCATGAAAAAATGGAGCGGCACAGAACCTTGAAAAACCAGCGGAAGCGCAATCAGGAATTTGCCCCTTCACGGGACGCTGCTTTTTCAGGGGGGGATCCGCGCATGAAAAAGTAACCCAAGCCGATGGTTCCTGATGCCGCATCCGGGCTGAGGCCATGTGGTAAGCGGCAACCCCAAGAGGAAAGAGGGTGGTTTTCCGGTCACAGGTAGGGGGAAAACAGCCACACCACCGCGTCCCGGGTTTTTGCCAGTTTTGAGCGCTGGCGGATCATTTCAAGGGTGACCGCCCGGGACCTTTTGACCGCTTCATCGATATGATCCGACATCGTTTGGGCGAAATCCCTGTGATAGATCTCCACGTTCAGCTCAAAGTTGAGCAGCAGGCTGCGGGGGTCGATGTTGGCCGAACCGATCTGCGCGTATATGCTGTCGATGAGGAAAATTTTGGAATGAATGAAGGGGGGGGGCTGGAAATACACTTCCACGCCGTATTGAAGCAGGTCTGCCAGCATGTTGTTGCCGGCCCACTGGATAAATGGCAGGTTGTTGTGTTCCGGCAGGACGATTTCCACCTGAATGCCGCGAAGCGCGGTGGTCTGCATGATGGACACCATCTCGGTGGAGGGGAGGAAATAGGGGGTCATGATCTGGACCCGTTTTCTTGCCGCGGCGATCGCCCCCACCAGGATTTTGGACAACTGCTGGGCTTCTTCGTTCGGACCGTCGATAATCGTGCGGCACACGGCTTCCCCGGTCGGCACGGGGGGACGCTTCGTAGGGGGAATGGCCTGCCCGGTGCAAAAGGACCAGTCTTCGATGAAAGACTGCTCCAGCTGTCTTACGACCGGCCCGGTAAACAGGAAATGGATGTCTGAAACCCTTTCGCCGTAAGGTTCCTTTTCGATCATGTGCCGGTCCCGGATGTTCATGCCCCCGGTAAATCCGGTATCCCCGTCCGCCACCAGTATTTTCCGGTGGTTCCTTAGGTTGATATGAAACATCGGCGGGATTAGCTTCGGAGGGAGAAACCGGACATGGGGGATCCCCTCTTTTCGGAGAAGCGCGCTGACGCGGGGGAAGGAATAGTATTCCCCGACCCCGTCCACGATGACCCGCACATCCACGCCTCGCCCCGCAGCCCTTGCCAGGGCATCGACAAAGGCGCTCCCGATGTCGTCGGTATCGAAGATATAGGTGGAGAGAAAAAGCCTTTCCTCTGCGTTTTCAATGGCCTCGAGCATGGCCGGGTAGGCGGATTCCCCTTCTTTCAGGGGTTCGATGCGGTTCCCCCCCAGCATGGGGAGCCGGCTCAAATAGTCCGACATCCGCGCGATCCGGGTGAACGTTTCCGTTTCGGAAAGATCGGAAAAATGGAAGGTCAACGATTCGGTCAAGGCCATGTCGTCGGCCTTGATGGGGTAGGGCGGGCGCTTGACTTCGAGCTTGCGGGCGCGGTTTTGGACCCTGTTGATGCCGAACAGGAAATAAAAAAAAGGGCCCACGAAAGGGAACATGAGACATACCGCAACCCACCCCAACGCCGATTGAGGAGTCCTCTTGAAAAACAGGGCATGCCCGGCGGTTGTCAGGGAAAGCGACACATTGAGCCCAAGAATGATCCATTCAATGACGTTCATATCGGCGTATCAAAGATCCGTATGGTCGTTCGTTTCGGGTGCGATGGCGGATACGACGGGATCCCGGAGTATCCCGTCAATGGCCTGCTTCGCGGAATTGGCCGCGGCCGGAAAAACACCCGCCAGGTTTCCGATGTGACGAAGATTGTCGGCGGTACGCATGATAAGCATCGCCAGGTCTCCCTCGGCACTGTCCCAGAGCGCAAGGACATCTTCCCAGTCGCCGCCGTTTGCCCAGTTGTATAAGGTCAAGGCGGGCCTCATATACAAAACCGGCGCTTCAAACCCGGCGTCCTCAAGCTCGCGGGAAAAAGGCATCAGGCCCTCGTTTACCGTTGCGAACGCCTCCTGAAGGTCATCTGGTATTTTTTCCGGGGGGATGCCTGCATCATCGGTTTCCCGCTCGTTTACAAGGGAAGCCATCACGGCGGCAAGCAGCGCGGGATCCGATTCCGGAAAGAGATTTGCACGAAAGCCCTCTGCGACCATCAGGGGGTGGTCGATTCGCAGCTGGGATGCCCATATGCCGTCATCTGTCAAGGTGTCGTCTTCTGATACGTAGGCTTTTTTCTTTAAAAAATCAAGATGGTGCAAAAAGTTCTGCCACAGAAACTCCGTCTCCTGGTACCGCCCGCCGGAAGTTTTCTCGTTTTTGCCGGCCTGCTTGAACTGGTAGGTGGCAAACGATTTGTCCAAAAGATCCCGGATCTGTTCGGGATGGTGGGACAAAAGAAGGTTCAGGGTCATGGAGAAGTTGATCTGGATCTGGCTGATCACATCCGTGGCCCTGGCATGGACCAGTCTGGCCACATAGGAGATGTCCATGTAGCGGCCCGGCACCGCAAGGGCGAACCCGATCTTGTCCATGCCCCGCCTGCCGGCCCGGCCGGTCATCTGGTGAAATTCCGTGGGGGTGAGCGGTGAAAATTCGCGCCCGTTGAACCGGTCCGAATTGAAAAAAACAATGGAGCGCGCCGGAAAATTTACCCCTGCGGCAACGGTGGAAGTGGCAAAGACCGCATCGAGATACCCTTCGGTCATCAGGGTTTCAATAATGATTTTCCAGGCGGGGAGCTGCCCGCTGTGATGGGCGCCGAGCCCTTTTTGCTTCAGGATCTGCATCTGTTTGTGCCCGGCAATGTGTGGCACTTTGGCCACCAGTTCGGCGATTCGCTTTTTACGGTTTTTCCGCCGGGTTTCATCTTCGGACGAAGAGAAAGCCGCCCCCGCTGTCAGGGCATTGTCGCAGTCGGCCCGGGATTTCAAAAAAAAGATGGCCGGGAGAAGGTCGTATTTGTTCAGGATGCGAAGCAGATCGGGCACGGGTGGGGCCTGCCCTCTGAAAGACCGTCGCTGGTCCTTCCCCTCCTTCACAAAGCCCGAGGCCTTCCTGTGAAGCTGCTTCTTTTTGTCTGTCTGGTTCAAGAGGGGAAAGAGCGTCCCCGACGGATGAAGAAAAAGCGGGAACAGGGGGACCGGACGGTTTTTCTCCTCGATGGTGATGCACTTCCGGGCGCGGATCGATTCCAGCCAGTCGGCAATCTGCCGGGCATTTCCAATGGTGGCTGACAGCATGAGCAATGGGATCCGGGAGGGTAGGTAGATCATGGTTTCTTCCCACACGACCCCCCTGTCATAATCGCCCAGGTAGTGCGCTTCGTCCAAAACAACCAGGTCGGTGGAGATGTTCTCCCCCCGGTGCATGGCGTCGTACAATTGATTTCGCAGGATTTCGGTGGTCCCCACCAGGATGGGGGCGTCCGTGTTCTCTTTCCTGTCCCCGGTGAGGATCCCGAGGTTCCCCCCTCCGAATATTTCCGAGAACTCCTGGTACTTGGCATTGGTCAGGGCCTTGAGGGGAGATGCATACCACGCCCTCCCGCCGGCGTTGAAAACCTGGCGAATGGCTTCCACCGCGATCCATGTCTTGCCGGCCCCGGTCGGGGCCGTGACCAGGCAGTCCGCCTTTTTGATGGCCTCCACTGCTTCGGACTGGAATCGATCCGGCATAAACGGCTTTTTTTTCGGAACGCCGATCGATGCGAAGATCTTTTTCAGGCTCTTGTCCGACCCGGGCTTGACGGGAGGGCGGCTACGGGGTTTCCTGCTTTTCCGGGGAATATATCGCCGTTTGCTGTTCATATAAGGCCGGCCGCAATTTCAGCTATTCTTCCCTTGGTTTCCGAATCGACCTCGTACGGGGAGTGTCCCTGGAGGTCGGCTTCTATAAGGGCTTCGTCATAGGGGAGAAAGCCCAGAAAGGAGAAATCCGAAAGATTTTCTTCCAAAAAGCGGGCGTCTTTCTCGTTTCTGATCTTGTTGCCCACCATGGATATCCGGCTCAATCCGATCTCCCCGGCCAGTTTTTTGATGTGCAGGGCTGTATCGATGCTCCTGCGACCCGGCTCCACGACCACCACGAGGCGATCGACACTGCCCGCGGTGGCCCGCCCGAGGTGCTCGATGCCGGCTTCCATGTCCATGACCACCACTTCGTCCCGGGCGAGCACAATGTGGGTGATCAGCGCTTTGAGCATCGTGGATTCCGGACAGATACAGCCGCTGCCACCCTTTTTGACCCCGCCCAGGCGCATCAGCTTGATGTTTCCCAGTTTTGCGGAAAGCGAATCGGGCAGATCGTCCACTTTCGGGTTCATCTTGAAGAACCCCCCGATGCTTCCGGGTTTGGCTTCGGTGCGTTCATATACAAGGTCTTTCATTTCCGATATGGGAACGATTTTTTCGGCATCGGGTATCCCGACGGCCGCCGCCAGGTTTGCGTCCGGGTCCGCGTCGATGGCCAGAACCTTTTTCCCCTGGTCGTTCAGTGTTCGTATAAGCATGGCTGAAAACGTGGTTTTCCCAACCCCGCCTTTTCCGCTGACAGCGATTTTCATAAGTGGTTGTCCTTTTTTGATAGAATGTTTTCCGTAATGCGCGTAACAGGTATGCCGTCCGTGTTTCGTTGCCTTGCGGATGGCAGTGGATCTTGTTTACATATAAAATTTTATATACTATCATTAATCATTTTTGCGTACAAGTCCATAGCCGGTTGCTGTTATCTGCCAGTTTCGCTCCGGTTGGCGCAGCAGACAGCCTGCCGGTGGAATCGATTTTTTTCAATACAGGCATCCATGCCGATAGTGGAATCAAATGACCCAAAACCTGATTGAGAAGCCGGAAATTCTGGCGCCCGCCGGCGGCAGGGCGGCATTTCTTGCCGCCATTGCCGCCGGCGCCGATGCCGTGTATTGCGGGTTAAAGCATTTTTCCGCCCGAATGGCGGCGGAAAATTTTACCGTCGATGAATTGAGCGCCCTGGCACGGCTTGCCCGGGAAAAACGCACAAAGGTGTATGTCGCGCTGAATACGCTTGTAAAGCCGGATGAAATGGATGCCGTCGGGGAACTGGCGACGCAGTTGGCCCGCCATGTGAAACCGGACGGTTTGATCGTCTCGGATTTGGCCATGGTTTCGCTGGCATCTCAGGCCGGTTTCGCCGGGGAGATCCATTTGTCCACCCTGGCCAATGCCGGCTTCCCGTCGGCCATGAAGGCAGTCTCCCTTTTTCCTTCGATCAACCGCGTTGTCGTGCCCCGGGAATTGAGCGTTGACGAGATTCGGAAAATGGCGGATGCTTGCCCTCCGGGGCTATCACTGGAAGTATTCGTTCATGGCGCCCTTTGTTACGCGGTTTCCGGCCGGTGTTACTGGAGCAGCTACCTGGGCGGGAAAAGCGGTCTTCGTGGAAACTGCGTGCAGCCCTGCCGACGGATGTATGCCCAGGGCGATACGCGCGCACGATTGTTTTCCTGCCAGGACCTCTGGGTCGATGTGCTTACCAAGGTCCTCATGACGGTGCCGAATATTTCGGCGTTAAAGATAGAAGGCCGGAAAAAGGGTCCCCATTACGTGTTCTACACGGTAAAGGCATACCGGCTGCTGCGCGATCATCCCGGCGACAACGAGGCGAAAAAAACCGCCCTTGCATGCCTGTCCTATGCCATGGGACGCGGCGGCACCCACTACAATTTTCTGAGCCAGCGCCAATGGAACCCCATCGACGTCAAATCCCAGACCGCATCGGGGCAGCTGGTGGGCAAAATCCAGGGAACCATGCTCAAACCCTATGTTGAGCCGCAGCGGCAGCTTTTTGCAAAGGACATTCTGAGAATCGGCTACGAAGACGAGCCCGGGCACAAAACGGTTCGCGTTTCCAAGAGCGTCCCCAAAAGGGGGCGGCTCTTTTTGAATATTTCAAAAAAAGAGCGCCCCGTGAACAAAACCCCGGTTTTTCTGATAGACCGCCGGGAGCCGGATCTGCTTGCGGAAATCGAAACGCTCGAAAGCCAGGTTTCCGGGGCTGCAAATGAATCCGCCCCGCCATCCGGGTTTCGGGTGCGTATGCCGGCTTCTGGATTTCCGGATAAGTTGCATCCATTTGAGATGCACGTGGCGCGGCGTGCGGCAAAAGCCAACCCGTCGCCCGGCATTGCCGCCGCTGTCTGGGTGGCAGCGGAATTGCCGGGAATCTCCGCCTCCCGGGCAAAACAGCTCTGGTGGTGGCTCCCGCCCGTTGTCTGGCCGGACAGCGAGTCTGCCATAAAGGGGGCAGTCGAACGTATCCTGAAGATGGGAGGATATCGCTTCGTGGTCAACGCCCCCTGGCAGACGGCGTTTTTCCCGAAAGACAAAAAAATCATCCTCTGGGCCGGCCCTTTCTGCAATACGGCCAATCCGCTGGCCGCCGCCAGCCTTGCGGCCATGGGATGCCGGGGGGTGATCGTAAGCCCCGAGCTGGGGCAGAAGGATTTTCTCCGGCTTGCGGAAACCAGTCCGCTCCCCCTTGGCATTGTCGTTTACGGCAGCTGGCCTCTCTGCATCTCCCGGGCCAAGTCGGATTCGCTTGCCGTGGGTGTCCCGTTTGCCAGCCCCAAAAAGGAGCGCGCCTGGGTGCACAAGCACGGCGACGATTACTGGGTCTATCCTGAATGGCCCGTTGATCTGCGAGATTGCGTTGAAGTCCTGAAAAAAGACGGTTACCGCATGTTCGTTCACATAAATGAGCCGCTGCCGAAAGACTTCCAGATGAAAAACCGCCCCGGCAGGTGGAACTGGGATGTAGGGTTGAAGTAGGGCGCACAGGCGCGCTTTTGTTGCGGACAGGGGCGCAAAGGGGGCGTTTCAAGAGAAGGAAAACCGCGGCTGGGCGTTTATGAGGGTTTTGGTGTAGTCGTGTTTTGGGTTGTCGATCACGTCTTTTGTCGGTCCGGTCTCGACAATCCGCCCCTTGTGAATGACCGCGATGCGGTCACAGAAGAAACGGGCTGCCGCAAGGTCATGGGTGATAAAAAGGAATGCCACGTTTCTTTCCCGCTTGATCGTTGAGAGCAGCTTGAAAATGGAAAAGGAAATGGAGGCGTCCAGCATGGATGTCGGCTCGTCCGCGATGACGAACGCCGGGTTCAGGATCATGGCCCTTGCAATAGCCGCCCGTTGGCGCTGCCCGCCGGAAAGCTGGTGCGGGTAGCTTGAAAAATACGATGCGGCAGGGGCCAGGCCGGTCATTTCAAGGGTTTGCTTTACGCGCTCGCCGCGGGTTTTGTCGTTCCCGATCCCGTGAATGACCAGCGGTTCTGCAATGGAGTCGTAAACGGAAAAATAGGGGTTGAGGCTCTGATACGGGTCCTGCGGTATCAGCTGGATTTTCCGGCGGAACGCTTTCAGTGCCGGACCTTTCAGGCCGCTTACCGACGTGCCGTTAAAGCGGATTTCCCCGGCGTCGAAATCCTCCAGTTTGAGCGCCAGTCTTCCCAACGTGGTCTTGCCGCTGCCGCTCCCCCCCACCAGGCCGAAAACTTCCCCTTTTTCGACTTCAAAAGAAACGTCGTCGACCGCAGTAATCCCGGCACTCGGGGTTCCGAAGAGAAACCGCTGCCTGCGGTAGCGCTTGAAGACATTTTTCATCTCCAGGATCGGATTTTCACTTGTGTTTTTGTTTTCCATCAGTCGTTTTTCCCGCACAGCCGGCACAAGGCCTTGTGCGTGGGTGTGATTTCCCGCCATTTCGGCGCTTCGGCAAAGCACGCCGCTTCGGCCCGGCGGCAATTATCGGAATAGATGCATATTGCCGGGGAAACCGCCGGTGAAAAATCGCATACCGTTCCGGCCTCGTCTCCATGAAAATCAAAAACCCCGTCTATGGTCAAATGCGATGACAACAGGGCCAATGTATACGGATGCGCCGGGGAGACAAAAACCTCTTCCCGTTTTCCGTACTCAACGATTTTGCCCCGGTACATGACCATGATGTCATGGCAGGCTTCGGCGACAACGCCGATGTCGTGAGAGATAAAAATGCCGGCAATGCCCATTTTTTCCTGTATATCTTTTATCTTCCGTATGATCTGGTCCTGTACGATGACATCGAGCGCCGTGGTGGGTTCGTCGGCGATTACCAGATCCGGCCGGCAGGAAAGGGCCATGGCGATAATGGCCCGCTGCTTCATCCCCCCGCTGTACTGGTGCGGGTAATCAAACATCCGCTCTTCGGGGATGTCCACGAGATCATATAGCTGCTTGACGTCCTGCAGTATTTTTTCATTGGAAAATGCCGGGTTGTGAATCCGGATGGCCTCGATGATCTGGTCCCCTACCCGCTGGACCGGGTTCAAGGCGTTCATCGCCGCCTGGAAGATCATGGAGATTTTTTTCCAGCGAATCGCCTGGAGTTCTTTTTTCGATAATTTCAGAAGATCGGTTCCTTCAAACAGTATCCGTCCGCTGCGTATAAACCCGTTTTCCGGCAAAAGCCCCAAAAGCGACATGCCGATGGTGGTTTTGCCGCAGCCGGATTCTCCCACGATCCCCAGGAACCGGCCTTTCTCCAGTTGGAAGGAGACATTGTCCACGGCCGTGACCGGCCCGGAGCGGGTATGGTAGGCGATGGTCAGTTGATCTACGTCAAGCAGCGGCATAATCGGCCTTTTGGATTTTTCGCAGTCTCGGGTCCAATATTTCCTCCATGGCTCTTCCCATCATGTAAAAGGAAAGGGTAATAAGCGAAATGCATATCCCCGGGGGCAGAAGCCAGTATGGCGCCTGGAACATGTGCCCGGTTTTCCAGACCCACTGGAGCATCATCCCCCAGCTCACCGTGTTGGGATCGCCGAAGCCCAGAAACGCCAGGGCCGCCTCCACGATGATGGCGGAAGTGACGCGAAAGGTCATGTACAGAAGCGCCATGGGAAGCACATTGGGAAGGATGTGCCTGAAAATGATCCGCAAATGGGACGCCCCCGCCACCCGCGCCATATCGATAAACGGCCGTTTTTTCAAGGTAAGGGTCTGGGACCGTATGACGCGCGCCACCGCCGGCCACCGGAACAGGGCGATCAGGATCACGATGATCCAGATGCTCAGCTGGCCGAACAGCACGGACAGCAGCAGTATGACCAGCAGGGAGGGCATGACCATGACCATGTCCGCGAACCGCATGAGCAGGGAATCAGCGATTCGACCGCCGTATCCCGCGATCATCCCGATCAGCGTACCCAAAACGATGCTGATGAAGGCCGCTGAAACGCCCACCAGGAAAGCGACCCGGGCCCCGGTGAGGAGTTGACTGAAAATATCGCGGCCGATATTGTCCGTTCCCAGCCAGTGGCGCCAGCTTGGCGGCGAGGCGTAGGAAATCAGGGGGTCCACGCCGGTCATGGGGTGGTACATGGGGTCCACGAGGGGCGGAATCCAGCTGGCGAGCGCCATCGCGCCGAAAAGGACCAAAAGGTAAAGCCCGATCCTTCCCACCATGTTTTCATAAAACAGGGACCATGCCTCAGAAAACCGCTGCCGCCGGTGGGATCGCCCGGCTTTTTTGTCTGTTATGTTTTTCATGTCCGTTGCAGGTTTCAGGTTCTCGTCAATAACCGATCCGGGGATCGAGATACGCATAAAGGATGTCCACGACCAGGTTTGCCACAAGCACGACCAGGGCAATAAACAGGAATGACGCCATGGCCAGGGGGTAGTCAGCGTTGCTTACCGCAAAAATCAACTCCCTGCCGATGCCCGGCCAGGAAAAAACAGTTTCCGTAAGCGCCCCGCCGTTTACGGAGAACGCCAGGCTCAGCCCCACTGACGTGACAACGGGCAGGGATGCGTTGGGGGCGGCATGGCGGTTTCTCACCTGCCTTTCCGACAGCCCCTTTGCCCTGGCGGTCAGGATGTAGTCCTCCTTTATTGTTTCCAGCATGCTGCTTCGCATGATCAGCAGGTACGAGCCCGTGTTCACGATAAAGAGCGTCAGCAGCGGCAGCAGCATGTGGTGGAGGACGTCGCCGGTTTTTGCAAAAAAACCGGCTTCGGGATTTACCCAGATTTCTGGCGTCATCATGCCGCTTAAGGGAAACCAGCCGATCCAGTAGGCGAAAAGCCATATGAAAAGCAGCGAGATCCACGGCAGAAATAGTGTGTTGCATACCAGGGCGAATATGGTCGTCCATGTGTCGATGGCTTTCCCCTTGTACCAGGCGATGATCTTGCCCAGCCATACGCCGGCCATGGCCGCAAGAATCGTGGCCGTGGTGAACAGGAGTATGGTATTCGGAAGACGCTCTGAGATGATTTCGATAACGGGGCGTCCGTAATGAAACGATGTGCCGAAATTGCCGGTAAAAAAATTCTTTATGTAATAGAGGTACTGAATCCAGAGAGGCTGATCGAGCCCGAGCTGCGAGATCATGCGATCCACGTCTTCAGGGGTCATGGTCAGATCGACCATCATTGAAACCGGATCTCCGGGCGCCGCGTGAAACAGCAGGAACAGTCCGGTCATGATGATGCAAAACACCACCAGGATCTCGATGCTTCTTCGGAACAAAAGCCTTTTCAGGTTCATAACCCTGTTTCCGGGAGTTTTTTACACCGCCCCCGCGGTCTTTTCTTGTTACATTTCACCGTTTACCGGTTTCACCCGGCAGACGGACCAGAGGTTGCCGATGCCGTCGATCATCTGTTCCCAGCCTGTAAACCGTTTTTCCCCGACAGCCTCGATTGCTGCGGGGTTGTACAGGGGGATGTAGGGCACGTCATTCATTATCACCTGCTGCATTTTCCAGATCAACTCCTGGCGCTTCCGGATATCCATGGCCCTGACCGATTCGTCTGCAAGGCGGTCGAATTCGGGATTGCTGTAGCCGCTCATGTTCCAACCGCCGGGACGGTCGTTTGCGGAATGGAAGAAACTTCTCAGGTAATCCGGGTCCAGCGAAAGCTGACCGTAGCCCAGGATGAATGCGTCAAAATCATGCCGGTCTTTTACCCGCTGCAGAAGCGCCCCGAAAGACATTGGCCTTGCGGATGCCGGAATGCCCATGTCTTTGAGCCATTCCTGGATGATAACGCCGCACGTGGCGCGCGCCGGATCATAGTCGGCCGGCGGGGTCAGGATGGAGAAATCGTCCATGGGGCGGCCGTTCGGCAGAAGAATCCGGGACGGGGGGACGACTTCCCCGGAACCGTTTACCGGCGGGGTCTCCCAGGTATAGCCGTTTTGTGAAAGCATCGTGTGCGCCTGTTTGATCCGGTCCTCTCTGGAAAGCCCCCGGCCGTAGCGGGGCATATTTTCCGCATGCCAGAAAAGGTTTTCCGACGGAACAATGGAATCCATACGCGCGGCGTATCCCTGGAGCACGCGTTCTATGAGAAAATCCTTATCGATGACGGTGTTTGCCGCCCGCCGGAGGGACGGATCGGAAAACGGGGCTTTTCTGGCATTAAACCCCATGTAATACAGGGCACTTCGATCGCTCAGGTATACCCTGGTATTCTCCCCCCTTTCGAGATCATCGATGTAGCCAGGCTGGATGGACCACCAGAAAAAGTCGATGGCGTCTTTTTTCAATGCAAGGACACCCACATCAGCGGTTCCGTATATTTTAAACAGGATCGCATCCGCGTGGGGGCCGAGTTCCCGGTTGCATATCTCAAGGCCCCGCCCGAAAAAATGCGGGTTTTTTTCAAGGTGCAGAAAGGCCCCTTCCCGCCACTGCGAAAGAACGTAAGGGCCGCTTCCCAGCGGCTTCTCGACCCGGGCATTCATGAGGGCGACCAGCGGGTTTGCCATGCTCCGGGCCTTTTCGGCAATGGGCGTCCACTGGCTTTTGGGGACGATGTAGTTCACCAGGGTCCGCGTCAGAAAAATGGCCCTTGGCTCCGCCAGGTAAAACCGAACGGTTTTTTCGTCCACGGCGACTGTTTTTTCGACGAACTGCCACTGGGCATAATACCGCGGCACTTGAAATTCCTTGATAAGATCCACGGTGAACACCACGTCATGAGCGGTCACGTCTGTTCCGTCCGACCATTTTGCCGGGCGCAGTTGAACCGTATAGGACATGGTTTCCGGGTCGTATTCCGGCAGGGATTGCGCCAGCCACGGCGCTATCTCAAGGGTGTCCGGGTCATAGGTATACAGGGGTTGGTAAATCAGGGAGATGACCTTCCTTGAATTGGCATCGCTTGCAAGCCAGATGTTGAGCGTCCTGGGCTCCTCGATCAGTCCGATACGGAGATAGGACCTGTCTGTTTCGCCGCCGCCGCAGGATACGAACAAAAGGCATACGGCCAGCAAACAAAATCCGGCGACTGTTTTTCTGTTGGCATCAGACAGCAAAAAAAACTCCTTTACGGTCTACCGCTTGCGGTTTACAGAGAGTTGTTCGGCAAAATCGATCACCTTTTCCTCCAGGCGGCAGTGGTTCAGCATGTTGATCCGGGGGATCCCGCCGGGGCTGACGCAATTGATCTCGATGAGCTTTCCGTCAATGAGATCGAGGCCCACGAAGTAAAGCCCGTCTTTTACGAGCCGGGGCTTGATCCGTTCACAAACCGCTTTTTCCTCCGGGGTGATCGTGTGGGGAAAGGCTTTCCCCCCCACCTTGATGTTGGTGCGGAAGCTTCCCTCGGGCGGTTTTCTGGTCATCGCCCCCAGGATCTCCCCGTTTAGCAGAAGGATCCGGACGTCCCCCTTTTTTTTGACCGCTTGCAGATATTCCTGGACCATGATCTGCTCCCGATCTGCATACGCCCTGTGGGAACCGACGTAGTAATTGATCAAGGAATTCAGGTTTTCCGGATCTTTCGTGCTGACCTTGATGATGCCTTCGCCGCCGAAGCGTCCCAGCGGCTTGATCACCATGTCCCCGCCGAAATTGTCGATGATTTTGCGAAGCCTTGCCGGATCCCTCGATATGTGGGTTTCCGGGGTAAGCTCGGGAAAATTGAGTGTATAGAGTTTGCTGTTGCCGCGCACCATGCCGACGGGATGGTTGATCATGGACACCTTGTCGGAGATGGGGGCCAGAAATTCGATGGAACTGTAATGGATCGGCGGATCTTTCCGCAGAAAAAGCACATCTAGTTCGCTAAGGGTCTCAAAGACAAGGGTCTCCTTTTTCTCCTGGACAATGATTTTCGCCCAGTATTCTTCAAGGGGCATATCCGCAGAAACGGTGATGTTTTTCATCCGTGCCACGATTTGCTGGCTGCGCACGTAAATATCGTGGGGCTCCAGGAAAAAAACGGTATGCCCTCGCTGATTGCACTCGTACATCAGGGAAGCCGTTGTTTCGTAGACCGGGTCAATCCCCTTGAGGCTGTCCATGAGAAAGGCGATCTGCATCGATAGTCTTTCCTTTTGAGCGGTTTTGCCCCTTGAGGGCGCATTATTCCGCCTGCGTCAATCGCGACTGAAGGTTGCGCAGGCGGTGGCTGAGCGCGGTGCAGATCTGCAGCGCGATCCTGGGGTATTCCCGTACCAGTTCATTGAATTCCTGCTTGTGCAAAACCAGAAATCGGGACGGCCGGGTCGTGCGGATGGTGGCCGAACGCTCCATTTTTTCAAAAAGTGCCATTTCTCCAAAATAATCCCCTTTGGTCATAGTATCGAGCATTATTTCTTTTTTTGTTTCTCCCTGCTTGTACACTGCCACTTCACCGCCAATGATCAAAAATACATTTTCGCCCGGCTCCCCTTCGCGGAGAACGGTTCTGCCCGCCGGGTATTCAACTTCTTCCGTAACGGTGGCGATGGCGCCGAGCTCGCTGACGGAGAGATCGGAAAAGATGGAAATTTTTCGCAATAAAAGGATTTTTTCTGAAATTGGGAGTTCATTGGTCATTTTTTGCTCCTTTGCGTGAACCTCGTCGTCGGCTTCGTACAATTTACAGGCGGCGTCCCGGATATGAGAAACGGATGATCCGCAAAGTGCTGCGATGTTTTCTTTTTGTCTGCCGACCGTTTGCCCTTCGCCGGCATCCGCCATGGACTGCAGCATGGACAGCGCCAGGGCGGTTTCCACCCAGTCTTCGCTGTTCAAAAAAGTGGGGAAAAGGTGCGTTTCGATGGGAGTCAACCGTGGCAGCCGGAAAAATTTTTTTCCGGCTGCCACGCTCCGGTACAGGGAAAACCCCTCAATAAGGGGCTGAAACATACCAAACAGTTTTCGGTCCACGATATCGCCAAGCAGTTCGATGCTGTTTCCCCGCACACGGGTGTCTTTTGAAAAAATCCCCCGCCGCACCGTTCTCATGCGGCTGTCATGGTCATGCAGGGAAAGGATGCGGAAGATGTTCTCAAGGATGAGATCCTTTTTTTCGAGCATGTGATCGGAAAGAAGTTTCCGGACTCGGCTTTCCGGGACGTTTTCCAGGGCCTCGGCCTTTGCAAGGCATATGTAGCACTGGTGGAGTCCTTCGGTAGCGAATCGATAAAGATCCAGGTCTTTTATATCGAAGGTTTCCAGCAGGTGGAATACGTTTTCCCGGAGATAGCGGTTGGGCCTGGCCAAAGATTCGATCAGGATCCGCCCGTTTATGTGATCCGCCTCCTTTATTTTTTCCGTTGCCATATTCCGTATGGATTCTTCTGTGTCGCCCAAGTGGTTGATGATTTTTTTCAACGTTTCATCGTCGGTTATTTTTATTACGGAAAGTGCGGCCTGCCGGATTTCCGCTTCGTCGTGATCGAGAAGCCCGGCCGCCAGACGGTTGAGGTTCGGGCTGTCCAGGCTTGCCAATGCATACAGGATATCGGCATAAAGCCGTTCGTTTTCCGCCTTGGTCAGCATCTTTTCAAGCGTTTCGGCGTAATAGTCCGTTTTGCCGGTCTGGCCGGCCGAAATAACCCCGCTCTGCCGTTCGTCAAAATCTTCGGATGCCAGCCATGCATCGATTTGATTGCATACGGCCTCGGGATCCTGAAGACAGAGGCATCCTGCGGCATACCCCCTGACCTCGGGGTTGGGATCGTTTATAAAGGAGCCGATTCGCTCCTGAAGCCCTTTAGGATGAATACCTGCCATGTCGGCGCGCATGACGGTTTTTAAAATCGAAACGTTCAATTGGTCCCTGTTTTTTTCAAGAAGCCCCGCCAGGGTACGGATCGTTTCCGGCCCCGGTTTGTCGGAGAGCATTTCTATCAGCTTGATCCGGGTTGCCTCGTCCTGATTTTCCATCGCCTTGAGGATCAACGCGTCGAGGTTTTTCACGTCCAGGCTTTTCAGCAGCCGGGCATACCAGACGGCATCGTCCCCCTTTGCGGACAGGAAAGCCTCCGCAAGTTCTTCCCCTGCGCCTTTCTTCCGGAAAAGCGCACCTGCGTTTTCCGCTTCCAGGGACCGGATATCCAGAAGATTTCCGGCAATAAGGTTTTTAAGAATCGAGGCGTAGTTTCTTTTCAGAATAATCGGGGCGGCCATCCAAACCAGGATGAACGGGAGCGCCACGAGCGACAGGTAGCGGGGATGAGCGTAATTTACGACCACCAGTATAAGGGCCGATCCCAGCAAAAGGCCGGCCCTGACCACTGTTCCCCGTAAAAACGGGCGGACCATGGCCCTGTATGATTCCGGGAAAAGACCGATAAGTATGGAATTGGCCGGCATGTTTATCGTGGTGCGCAGAACATTGGTGGACATTCTGGCATAAATAGCTGAAAAGATATCAAATCGCAAAAAAAACGCGAGAAACGCGACTGCGTAATTCAAGGGGTGAAGCATGAGCGCCAAGGGCAGCCCGAAATAGCCGTAAAGCCTGCCGACGAAAAGGAGGATAAACAGGCTGATGATATTGAGTACCCCGCGGAAATAGCTGAAAAAGGAAAGCATACCCGATTCCGCGGGGAAAAACTGGTCAACGGCGAAATTGAACTGGTAATTCATGATGGGGATGACCACATTGGGCATGAATGTCAAAACCAGGACGATCTTGAACAGGGAAGACTTGCGCAGCAGTGGCCAGATCCGCTTTATTTCGTCGGCCATGGAAGCGCGCTGCCCGCCGCTGCTCCCCTTATCTTTTTTTTCGTCGCGCAGGAGCGCCGGGAACTGCCTGCCCATTGCCCTGACCACGGCCGCTCCGGCCAGCGTTGTTGCCAGGTAGACGAAAAGAAGGTTGTCAAACTGGAATGTCGCTGCCAGGTATGGTGTTCCGAAACTGCCGACGATCAGCCCGACAACCCCGCCGGCGGTCAGCAGGGGAAAAATCCGCTTTGACTGGCGGGTGTTGAAAATGTCATTGGCCAGGTTCCAGAAGAGCAGTGCCTGGAGCAATTCGAACTGGCTTTTGAGCATGAATAGGAGCGGGTAGATAAGCGCCAGCCCCGTGGGGATGGAAAGCCGGATGAGCGTGACGGAAACGCCGCAGAATATAAACAGGTGAAACAGAAGGCGCACGCCGGATATCCTGGCCATGAACGTCGCCAGGATGCCGGTGATGAAAAAGGTCGCAACGGTATTGATCATGTTGACAATGGGCAGGTATTCGATACCGTAGCGCTTTAAAAAGGCGGTTTCCGCGTAATTGTTCAGGATCATGCCGGAGGAGCGCACGAGAAACAGGATTGCCGCCGTCCAGAGGAAAATGGCGATTTCATCCTCGTGGAGTTTCACCCAGTGAAGCAGGGTCTCCCGCATCAGCTGTCCTCCATCAGGGAACCTCTTTTACCAGCCGGAAGCCCGTAGTTCTGAATTGGACGGCCGGATGCGCATAGGCCCGGTTAGCGGAGCGCGTCTGGTAGCCGTGGCCGAACCAGCTGCCCCCTCTGCGGACGCGGCGGGAACACGACCCCCTTGCCTCTTTTTCAGGATCTGTATAACTCCTGAAGCAATCCGCGGTCCATTCCCAGACGTTCCCGTGCATATCGTAGATGCCCCAGGGGTTGGGATCGTAGGTTTTTACGGGGGCAGGTTCGCCGGGGGTCAATCCGATCGATTTTACATAATCCACACAATCATTCGCTTTTATCGGATTGTTTGCATACAGGGCCCTGGTGCAGTCGATTTCGTCCCCCCAGGGATAGGGGGTGGTCGTTCCGGCCCGGGCGGCGTATTCCCATTCGGCCTCGGTGGGAAGCCGGTATTCGCCTTCTCCCCGCCGATTCAGCGCGTTGATAAAGGACATTGCATCATGCCAGGAAACCCGCGTAACCGGCGTGTCTTCGCATCCCCGCCGGGAAAAGAACCAGGGCTTTCCCATGACTTCACGCCACTGGCCGAGGGTGACCGGTGTGGTCTGCATGTAAAACGGCTGTCCGATGGTGACTTCGTGCAAATGCTCGCTTTCGCTTCGCAGCGGTTCGTCCTCGGGACTGCCCATCATAAATGTGCCGGACTCGATATAGACGAACGCCATACCTAAAGAATTCGTAACCGTCTTTTCCCCGGATCCGCTTGCCGGTGAAACGGAATAAAGCGTCCAGAGAAACAATGCGATGGATGGAATCAAAACAACCGCAGCAATCCGTCTGCTGAACACAAGTCCCATGGCCTCCTCCATGTCATGGAATTGCATAGAACCGATCTCAGCATTGTCTTTCGGCCCGATATCTTTGACGACTTCGCAACAAGTCCAATGTCTGCGTTGCGCGCAATCTTTGAAGAATCTCACGTACGGCTAAGTACGCTCAATTCTTCAAAAATTGCACGCGCCTTGATCTTGAACTTTTTTCAAAGCCGTCTGATCACGACTTTTTACGAAAGCGTCATCTTTGTGGGCGTCTTGTTTTTCATCCTCGAAATACGCACGTATGTCTGTGGTTTGAGACAAGACGCCGCGGCGATCTTGAACCGAAATCCGAATGTTGAGATGGGTTCTGGAAAACGTTCCGCATTATTTTCACAAAAAAATATAATCATGTAACCGGTTTTTTTCCCGTTCGAAAATATTTTTTTCAACGTAAAGCTTGTTTTTGGGCAAAAGTGTGCTGGATTCTGATACCGGAAAGGGTTATCTTGGTAGAATCAAATCGTATCCGGGCGGTACCCGGTGCGCTGTAGAATTTTTCCCAGGAGGCATCGATAAACAATCCTTTTTAAAAGAAAACCATGGCAAAAAACCAGGTGCGCAATAAAAATCCCAGGCGTGTAAGAGAGACGCTTTTGCTGGGTATTTTCTGGCGGCTGCTGATCATCGAGACCGTTCTTCTGGTTTTATCTGTTGCATACAGGGGGATGTTTGAAGGCGCCGGGCCGGAAGCGCTGTTCTGGTACGGCGTCCGGATCGTCTTCCTCGTGGCCGTGATACTGGTGTTCATGATGCTCACGCTGCGGGCGTTTTTAAATAAAAAGATCATCTTCCCCCTTGAAAGCATCGCAGCGGCCAATACCCGGTTTGCCGAATCGGATCCGCAGGCGGTCCAGCAGGACCTCCCCGAAGACACGCCCGGGGAAATCCAGGATATCGTGTCCACCCGTGCGGCCATGCTGAAAACCATCCTCGAAATTTCCGAAAATCGGCTTCGGCTGGTCGGGTTTATCCGGGAAACCTTCGGGAAATACCTGTCGGAAAAGGTGGTCAATGAAATCCTGGAATCCCCGGAAGGGGCCGAAATCGGAGGCCGCAGGGAGAACGTCACCATATTGATGTCCGATCTCCGGGGGTTCACCAGCCTTTCCGAAGACAGGGATCCCGAAGAAATCATGGGGCTGCTCAACCGGTATATCGGCCGGATGTCGGAAATTATCGTATCCTACGACGGAATCATCGATGAAATCCTGGGGGATGCCCTTTTGGTCGTATTCGGCATTTCCGAAAAAACAAAAGACCATCCGCAAAGAGCAATCGCCTGCGCCATTGCCATGCAAAACGGCCTCCGCCGCCTCAATGGGGAAAATGCCGTCCAGGGCTTTCCCGAACTGGAAATGGGCATCGGCATCAACACCGGAACGGTTATCGCGGGCAATATCGGGTCGGATATCCGCATCAAATACGGGGTCGTTGGCGTGCCCGTCAACACTGCCGCCAGGATTGAGTCCAATACCCTGGGCGGGCAGGTGCTGATCGGGGAGCCCACCTACCTTGCGGCAAAGGAGCACGTCCATGTGAAACCTCCCCGCACGGCCATGATGAAGGGGATGAAGGCGCCCCTGGTCTTTTACCCGGTGACAAAAATTGATCCCCCTTGGGACGTCTCCCTTGATGCCGTTTATGAGGAACATGAAAACGGCTCGGCCATCCGGCTGCCGTTTCACTATTGGACGGTAAGCGGCAAAAACGTGATTTCCGGGGCCATGTACGGCGAAACCGTACGGATCAATGAGAACTGGATCGAAGCATCGATAGATACCGGCGTAGCACCTTTTGAAAACATCAAGCTCCGGTTCGAATTCTGCGTGGACGCCCACTGCTTCGGGGACATTTACGCAAAGGCCGTGTCCGATGGCAGTGATCCAAACGGGGTGTATCGCTTCGGGATCACGTCCATAGCACCGGAAGACAGAAAAATTCTGAAAAAATGGATGGAGGAGGTTTCAAATTGAATAACCGTAGAAAAAAAGCACCGGAAGCGCAGGAAGGCCTCCAGTACTTTTATTCGACCCCGGATGCGCTGCCGCCCGGATACATGGATATCATATGCGACCTTGTGGAAGCGGGCGGCTCCGTGTCCCCGGAGTTTGTCCGCTACAATCTGGAGAGGGCCTTTCTCATCGCCTATGTCAAGGACGGCGACGAGATCGTCGGCTGCTCCAGCCTGAAGCACCCGAGGCCGGAATTCATCGCAACGGTCCGGGAGCAGGCGGGAATTGACTTTGAAAACTATCTGGAGCGCGGGTACACATCGGTCAAGCCCCGATACCGGGGGAAGGGCATCGGCTCCAGCATGCTGGCGGGGCTCACGGCCAGGATAGGGGACCGAAAGCTCTATTCGGTGATCGGTGAAGACAACATCGGCGCCCAGAAAATGGCCATCAACAACAACACAAAGCGTGTCGCCGTATATGAAAGCAAAAAGACAGGGAAAAAGCTGGGTGTCTGGATTCCGGAGTGGATGCTGTAGGGTATATTGCCGATCAATAATCGAGGAGTGCGCATGGATATCGGGGTGCTGACCGCCAGGGAGGCGGACTACCATCCGAACCGTCGGCTGAAGGAGGCGGCCCTTGCAAAAGGGCTTTCGCTGGCGCTGATCGATCCCCGCCGGGTGTCTCCGGTGATAGAAGCGGGGCGCTCGGGAATGAAAGGCATGGAAGACGGTCTGCTGCCGGGGGTCATCCTGCCAAGGCAGGGGGCGCAGATCAGCGAGTCGAGCATGGTCGTTCTTTCCCACCTGCAGGCCATGGGCATTCCTGTTGTCAACGGGCCGGCATCCATTTTCGCGGCGCGAAACAAGTTTTTGACGCTGCAAATCCTTGCCGCATCCGGAATAAAAGTGCCGGATTCGGCATTCGTGAATTCTGCGGCCGGATTTTTCGGCGCGGCCGACACCCTCGGGGGGTTCCCGCTGGTCTGTAAAAAAGCGATCGGCAGAAAAGGGCGGGGCGTGTTTCTTGTCAAAGAAAAAATACAGGCCGAAGATTTCCTTGAAAAACACCTGGTACCGGCTGAAGGACTCATGCTCCAGCGCTTTATCCCGCCTGCAGAACGACGGGACCTGCGGATCCTTGTTGTCGGCGGCAGAGTGGTCGGGGCAATGGAAATGGTCGCCCCGGAAGGCGAATTCAGGGCCAATTTCAGCATATCCGGGAACGGCAGACGCGTAGATTTGCCCGGAGCAGCTGAAGAAACAGCAGTAAAGAGCGCCCTGGCAATGGGGCTCGAAATCGCCGGCGTGGATGTAATTGATGCCGGTGAAAGCGGATATTTCGTCATTGAAGCAAATTATGCCCCGGGTTTTCGGGGGCTGGAAGCTGCGACCGGAATCGATATCGCGGCGGAAATTATCGACCATTCGGCATCGTTTTTATAACATGAGGCATCGGGGGCCGCTTCCGGGATGTGTCCGAACAACGGGCCGACCGGTCGCAATCCGGAGGGGATATGCGTATCAGGAACCTGCATCTCATCGAAAATGAGGAAAAGCTGCGGGCCGCAGCCACGGTTGTCTGGGAAGACGCTGTGCAGCCGGAAAAGGATATTTTCATTGAAACACCCAAAACATTCGGCGGGGACCTTCGTGCGGACCCGCATGCCTTTCTGGTCGGCTGCCTTATTCCGGCGCTTCACTTCGGGGAAAGGCGGATTGCCGTGGAAGGGGAAATCTGCCCGGGGCTCATGGACGGGATCGCATCGGTCATGGCCATGATGCAAATATGGTCGGCCGGCCAAATGACCCCCCTTGTGATCGAGCCGGAAAAAATATCGGATAAAACCGGCACGAACAAAAAAAACAGGGCCGGGATGCTCTATTCAGGGGGCATCGACTCCATCGCCACGCTTCGCGCAAACATGCTGGGCTACCCCAAAAACCATCCCGGCGCTGTAAAAGACTGCTTTTTTATCCACGGCTTTGATATCGGGGGGGTGGTGGCCCGGGGAATGAAATATTACGTGTTTGACCGGGGGCTTGCGGCCATGGAAAATGTTGCCGCTGCCGCCGGGGTGAACACGATTCCCGTGTACACCAACATCCGGCATCTATGCGACGACCGGGATCTCTGGCTCAACCGGTTTTTCGGCGCCGTGCTTGCGGCTGTCGCCCACGCGTTTTCCAACAGGGTGGATCTCTTTTACATCGCTTCCTCCTATGACCTGGAAAACCTCGCCCCCTGCGGTTCCCACCCGCTTCTCGACCCTTGGTATTCCAGTTTTGACATGTCTATCATGCACAAGGACGCGCATCTTAAACGGATCGACAAGCTGCGCATGGTTGCGGACTGGGAACCGGGTTTTCAGAACCTCCGCGTATGCCTGGCCAACGTGGAAGACCGCTTGAACTGCGGCAGGTGCGAGAAATGCGTCAGGACCATGACCGGCCTTGCGGCTATTGGTGCGCTGCACAAAACGCGTGCATTTGTTGAAAATGATGTCACACCGGAAATGTTTGAAAATTTCAGGATCAATATCCGGCACCGGGAGCCGTTTTACACGGAGCTGCTCCCGCTTTTGGAAGAACAGGGGCGGATGGACCTGGTCCGGACCATAAGGGAAAAGCTGGTAGAATAGAGGGCTTCGTAAAGCCCAAACGGCGAAACTGGGAAAACCCATGATCAAAAGCGTAAAACTCCAGCTCGCGCTCCTTCTGCTTCTTCCCGCCGCACTGCTGCTTGTTGTTGCGGGTGCCACGGGATTTGTCTATGCAAGAAGCCTGCTTATCGAGCAGTGGCGGCAGAGCGCCATTCTCAAGCTGGAGCGCGCAGCGCATCACATTGATATGCGCCTTGGGCGACCGGCCGACTGGATGTCGATTCTCCATGAAACGGCCTCCTTTCGCAGCGCAGGGGATGATGCACCGGTTTCCTTTATCCTTAAACGCCTGGAAAACCTGGAAGGGGTGGCCGATGTTTCGCTGACATGGACGGACAGTGAAACGCCCCATCGGCACAGGATGGATCAAGGGGAATCGACGGGTGGAGACCGCGGGTCCTCCCATCGCAGGGCGGTTATATCCGCAGTCGCCGCACCCCGTTATAACCCGGAAATCCAGGGGGAAACCGTGTCTCTGATCTCTGAGATACTGGACCGGCAGGGGCGTATCATCGGAGTGCTTGAGGTGTCCGTCCGTTTTGATTACCTGATGCAGGATATAGAAGCGTTGGGATGGTGGCAGAGCCAGGTGGCCTGCCTGGTGGACGAGTCGGGCCGGTACCTCGCCCACAGCGGCCCCATGGAAAAAGGGCGCACAAAGCTGGGAGAAACCGATGACCCCGTAGAACTCGCCGTACTCCGGCGGATGCAGGAGGAATCCCACGGCACTTACCTGGGGGAGGGGTATCCGCCGGAGACGGTAAGCGGTTTTTACCGGCTCGAACAGGTGCCCTGGGTGCTTATACTGTATGCCCCGGGAAGAGAGATCCTTGCCCCGGTGGTCGATTTCCGTTTTTACTACACGATTGCCGCCGCCGTTTGTATCGGCCTGATCCTTCTGCTGATTCAGGTCGTCGGAGGGGGCATGGCCCGGCGTATAGGGAATATCTCCGCGGCATCGGAGAAGGTGTCAAAAGGCGAATATGTTGCCCCCCTGCCGGTAATGGCCGCAGACGAAATCGGTCAGCTTGAAGCCAGTTTCAACGCCATGGTCGAAGGGCTCAGGGAAAGAGATTTCATTCGCGACACCTTCGGCCGGTACATGGACAAGGATATCGCCAAGGAAATAATGAAGCGCCCCGAGGCCGCCAGCCTTGGCGGGCAGAAGCGCAAGGTGGCGATCCTGGTTTCGGACATCCGCGGTTTTTCCGGGATTTCCGAGTCCCTGAGTCCGGAGGGGACCATCCGCTTATTGAACAATTACTTTTCCCGCATGATTGATGTGATCCAGAAACATAAGGGGATTATCGTGGACTTTTACGGGGACGGCATTCTGGTCTTTTTCGATCCCTATGAGGGTCCAGTAGCGCCTGCTGTCGGAAATGCGGTTCGCTGCGGCCTTGAAATGCGGGAAAACATGAAATTCTTCCGGGAAGAATTGAAAGCCTCCGGTATGCCGCCGCTTGAAATCGGCATCGGCATCCATGCCGGCGAAGTCGTGGTCGGAAACATCGGCTCCAGGACCCGCGCAAAATACGGCATCGTCGGTGCAGCGGTCAATACCGCCAGCCGCATTTGCGAAAAAGCAAAAGGGGGCGAGGTGATTCTATCCAAAGAGGCCGGCGGATTTGTAAATGGAAACCTTGATATCAAGCAGCGCTTTACCACGGTATTAAAGGGGATTCAGGAAGAAATGATGCTGTATCTTATCTGATGCGAATGGAATCAGGCCTTGATTTTTGCATTCGAATGTGGTTACCCTCACTGCCATTTGGATATCAGATCAGGAGGTTGGGAAGGCCAAGATGCAGGTGGCGCTCAAACCCAAAAAGACAAGGCGCGTGCTACCGACGCCCTACCTTCAGCAGACCGCGTACTGGTCCAGGCTGAAGCAGAAGCAGGGACGGCGTACGGCGGCCTTTGATATTCTCGTGGATGCGGCCGACCGGAGCGGTGATATGTCCGGGCATGCAGCCGCAGACGGCGATATGCTCGTCGTTTTGCGTCCCATTGCGCACAATGTCACCATGGCATACGTGCCTTTCGGCCCGGAGCTCCTTCCAGACGAGGAAATGCGGGGCGTCTGGCTGGAAGAGCTTTCCGAGCAAATGCGGCCGCATCTCCCGGATAATTGTCTTTTTGTCCGTTATGACCTGCCGTGGCGCTCTCCATGGGCCGATGAACCGGATCGGTATACGGAAAACGAAAGGTGGAAAGGGCCGCCCAAGGTAAGAATCCAGGAAATGCGCATGAATTTTGATACCGAAAACTGGAATCTTAGAAAAGCCCCGACCGACCTTCTTCCGCCGGACACGGTGATCATAGACGTCGGAGTGGACAGGGATCGGATCCTGTCGCGAATGAAGTCGAAGACCCGCTACAATATCCGTCTTTCGGGGCGCAAGGGTGTAAGAATCCGGGAGGCCGGAATCGAAGGACTCCCCGCATGGTACGAGCTGTATCGGGATACGGCGATACGGCATAAAATGGATTTGAATGACATGGCGTATTTCAGCGCCGCGTTCAATGTCGCCGATTCGGACTGTGATTCCCCGGCCCGTATGCACCTGCTGCTTGCCGAGGTCGGTGACAGGCCGGTGGCGGGCATCATGCTGGCGATTTCCGGAAACCGCGCCACCTACCTGTACGGGGCGTCCTCATCCGATCCGCAAGACAGGAAATTCATGGCGCCGTATGCCCTTCAGTGGGAGGCCATCCGGCGGGCCCGAAAGGGCGGGTGCAAAGATTACGACATGTTCGGCGTTTCTCCCGTGGCCGACCCGGTTCATCCCATGTACGGTTTGTACCGGTTTAAAACGGGTTTCGGAGGGCGCATGCAGCATCGCCAGGGGTGCTGGGATTATCCGTTTGACGAGGCCCGATATGACGTCTACCGGGCCTCGGAGTTGGCCGCCTCCCCCTTTGCCGGTGGGTAAGCGCCGGTATTGTTTTGTGTTTTGCCGCTGTGAGAAAAGAAATTGCACGGACGCAATGGATATAAACCCGGGATACAACTCCCCATGACCAGAGACGATTCAACGCGAAGCGAGGCGTGGTACCGGCAGATATTCGAAAAATCAGGCGCCGCGTCCATTATCATCGAGCCCGATATGACCATCATGATGGCCAACGTGGAGTTCGAAAAGTTAAGCGGATACGCGCGCGAAGAAATCGAGCACAAAATGAAATGGGCCGAGTTTATCGCCGGTGAAGACCTCGATAAAATGGTCTCCTACCATCATGCCCGCAGGATGTCGGAGGGGACGGTCCCGGACGAGTATGAGTGTCGGGTCGTCAATCGGTCCGGCCATGTCCGGGATATCTATATCAAAGTGGCCATGCTTCCGGACGGTATCCGCTCCATCGCCTCTTTCATTGACATAACGGCGCTCAAAAAGGCCCAGCGAAATCTTAAGAAGAGCCAGGCGGCGTTGAACGGGATTATAGAGGCTGCAGGCGGCCTGGTTTATGTCAGCAACATGGAATACCGGATCGTTTTCATGAACCGGGCCATGGTGGAAAGCGTCGGGCGCGATGCCACGGGGGAATGGTGCTACGCCCTTTTTCATGGACGAAACACGCCCTGCATGGATTGCCCTGTCCGCGACGCATCCGGGAAACATCCCGTCCGGCGGGAGTTTAAAAGCGAGATAGACGGGCGGTGGTACTTTGCGGTGACAACCCCGGGGATGGATCCGAAAGAGAGCGTTTCCACCGTCGAGACCCTGATGATCGACATCACCGACCAAAAGCAGGCGGAAGAGGCGCTGGCCGCGCAGGCCGACTACTTCCGCCGGGAAAACATCCGCCTCAAGTCCAGCATGAAAGAGCGTTTCCGCTTCGGAGATCTCATCGGCAAGAGCCTGAAAATGCAGGCGGTCTATGAAAATATCCTGGACGCGGCAGCCGGTTCGGCCAATGTCATCATCTACGGCGAGTCGGGTACGGGCAAGGAACTGGCCGCCCAGGCCATACACGATACCGGCAAGCGCTCCGATGGGCCCTTCGTGGTGGTCCATTGCGGGGCCATCCCGGAAAATCTTCTGGAAAGCGAATTTTTTGGCCATAAAAAAGGGGCCTTTACCGGTGCGGACCGGGATCGGACCGGACATCTCGAGCGGGCGGACGGCGGCACGCTGTTTCTGGACGAAATCGGCGAGATTTCGCCCGCCATGCAGGTCAAGCTGCTTCGCGTCATCGACGGGAAAGGCTTTTCGCCGGTCGGGGGGAGCCGGCTTTGCCGCCCGGATATCCGCATTGTGGCCGCCACAAACCGGGATCCCCGTTCATTGGTCGAAACCGGGCGGATGCGGGAGGATTTTTTCTTCCGTCTGCATGTTATCCCCATACAAATGCCCTCGCTTCGCGAGCGAAAAGAGGATCTCCCCCTTCTCGTGGACCATTTTCTGGCCCTGTATGCGGGGCCGAAAAAGGATGTCCCGTCCCTTACCGGTGTGATGATGGATGCCGTATACGCCCACCCGTGGCCGGGAAACGTCCGCGAACTCCAGAACGTGATCCATCGGTATGTTACCCTCAACCGGTTCGAGTTGATGGGGTCGGCCTATCCTTTCGGGCCGGAGAAGCCTTTCCCCGCAGGCGAACCGCCGGGCATGGAAAACATGAAAGACGCTGTGTTGCGGTTCGAAAAAAATCTCATTCGCCGCGCCCTGGCGCACAACCAATGGCATAGGGGCAAAACCGCAGCAGCCCTGGGCATCAATCGCCGCACCCTGTTTGCCAAGATCCGGCACCACGAGATCAAATAGGCTCAAAATAGGAATAAAAAACCCCATTTTATTTTTTCATTAAAAGTCAAGTTGTTATACTTGCCGTATGGCCAATTATGGGGTGTTTATGCCCCAATCAGTGACCTTCTCCGCCGCCATCCGGATCATCCCGATTTGATGGATAGAATGTGGTTTCGGGTGTTTATGCAATCAAAAAGGAGGACGGCATGCTTCTTGAAAGATTGTCGGCAGGCCGCGCAAAGAATGTGCATCCGGCCGAATGACAATCACACAAGGAGGGTTTGCCATGCTATCCGTCAATTACGATGTGCTCACACCGGTTCGTTTCCTGGAGAGGACTGCAGGTGTATACGGGGATAAAATCGCCGTCATTCACGGAAACACTCGCCGCACATACAATGAATTCTACAGACGCGTCCGCGACCTGGCCGCAGCGCTTGCCGCGGCAGGGATCCGCAAAGGGGACAAGGTGGCCTTTATCAGCCCCAACACCCCGGCAATGCTGGAGGCCCATTTTGCCGTGCCGATGATCGGTGCCGCCCTGGTTTGCATCAACATCCGGCTTTCCCCCAAAGAGGTCGGCTATATCATCAACCACTCCGAATCCCGGCTTCTGTTCGTGGACAATGCGTTTTCAGACCGGGTGGAGCCGGTGAAAGAGGACCTCCCCCATGTCAAGCGGATCATCAATATATGCGATGCCAGTGACGACATCCCGCTTCCGGGAACGGACTACGAATCGTTTCTGACGACCGGTTCCGGCAGGGAGGCGCCGTTTCTCGTGGAAGACGAGCAGGAGGTGGCTTCCATCAATTACACCAGCGGTACGACCGGATCTCCCAAGGGGGTGATGTATCATCACCGGGGGGCGTTTTTGAACGCCATGGGCGAGTTGATTGAATTCGGGCTCAATGCCGATTCGGTGTATCTCTGGACGCTGCCGATGTTTCACTGCAACGGGTGGTGCTTTCCATGGGCGGTGACCGCGGCCGGGGGGACCCATGTCTGTCTGCGCCAAGTGGAGCCGGAAACCATATACAAAATGATCGCCGCCGAAAAAATCACCCACCTGTGCGCCGCCCCCACAGTTCTTATCGGCCTTTCCGCTTATGCCGTGGAAAATGATATCCAGCTGGACCACCATCTGGAAATCATGACCGCCGGCGCCCCGCCGGCGCCGCAGGTAATTTTGAACATGGAGACGGTCGGGGCCAACATCACCCAGACCTATGGGCTCACGGAAGTTTTCGGCCCGCATTCCATATGCAAGTGGCGGGACAAGTGGGCGGATCTTCCCCCCGGGGAAAAGGCGAAAATCAAGGCGCGGCAGGGGGTCCCCTACATCCATGCCATGCACATGGACGTGGTCGATCCGGAAACCATGGCGCCCGTCCCCCGTGACGGCCGGACCATAGGCGAGATCGTCATGCGCGGAAACAACGTGATGCTGGGGTACTACAAGGACCCCCGGGCAACCGGGGAAGCCTTTACCGGTGGCTGGTTTCACAGCGGGGACCTGGCCGTGATGCATCCGGACGGATACATCCAGATCATGGACCGGAAAAAGGACATCATTATCAGCGGCGGGGAAAACATCTCCACGGTCGAGCTCGAAAACACCATTTATCAGCATCCGGACGTGCTGGAAGTGGCGGTGGTATCCACGCCGGATGCCAAGTGGGGGGAAGTGCCCAAGGCGTACGTTACGCCCAGGCCCGGGTCCGAGCCGAGCGCGGCGGACATCATTGCGTTCTGCAAGCAGAATCTCGCCCGCTTCAAGGCGCCCAAGCACGTCGTGTTCGGTGAGCTGCCCAAGACCGCGACCGGCAAGATCCAGAAATACAAACTGCGTGAACGGGAATGGGGGGACCGAAAAAGCCGGGTGTCCTAGCGCGTTTATGCCAGGCGCCGGTAGAGCGTCCGTCTGGCAACGCCCAGTATGTCGGCTGCCCGCTTTTTGTTGCCGTTTACCTGGTCGAGGACATGCTCGATATAGCGCTGCTCGATTTCCGCCAGGCTGGGCAGGGGGTCGCCGGCCCCTTCCCGGTAAAGGCCGGGGATGGTTCTCTTGCTCCGTGCAGGCCCGTATTCGCGGATTCTTTCGGGAAGATGCTCGATAGTGATCCGGTCGGTGTTGCAGAATGTCACGGCGCGTTCGATGGCGTTCTGGAACTCCCGGACGTTGCCGGGGAATGGGTATCGCTGCAGCATTGCCATGGCCTCGTCGGAAAACCCGTTTATCCGCTTTCCCATATGGGTGGCAAAGTTGGTTAAAAAGCGGCCGGCCAGCATTTCGATGTCCTCTGCGCGATCCCTCAGGGGGGGGATTTCCAGGGTGAACGTTTCAAGCCGGTAGAAGAGATCCTGCCGGAAGCGCCCGTTTTTGACTTCTTCTTCCAGGTCCTGGTGGGTGGCGGCGATGACCCTTACATCCACCTGCTGTTCCCGGTTGCTGCCGATGGGGCGGAACGTCCCGTCCTGCAGGATGCGGAGCAGCTTCGCCTGCAGGGGCAGGGGCATTTCCGCGATTTCGTCCAGAAGCAGCGTTCCCCCCTCGGCTTCCGCAAAAATGCCCTGCCTTGCTTTCTGGGCGCCGGTAAAGGATCCGGCCGTGTGGCCGAAAAATTCGCTTTCCATCAAGGTTTCAGGGATGCCTGCGCAGTTTACCGCAAGAAAGGGGCCGTCTTTACGGCTGCTTTCGTTGTGCAGCGCCCTGGCCACAAGTTCCTTGCCGGAGCCGCTTTCCCCCACAATGAGCACGGGGCCGCTGGCAGCGGCGACCTGGAGTATCTGGTCGAAAAGAATTCGCATCGACCGGCTCTGGCCGTACATGCCGTGAAAAGTTTCCACAGAGAACATCTGCCTGAAACGGTTTACTTCCTCCCGAAGCCGTCTGGTTTCCAGAATGCGAACGACGCGATGCATGAAATGATCCAGGTCGAGGGGTTTTGTCAGAAAATCGTCCGCCCCGGCTTTGAGGACGTCCACTGCCTGAGATATGGTGCCGAATGCCGTGATCACCAGAAAGCCCGGCCGGGCATGCATCGTACGGGTATGCGTCAGCAGCTCCATTCCGTCTGCACCGGGGAGCCGCAGGTCGCTGACCACAAGGTCCGGCTCCCAGTCCGATAGTATGGGCAAGGCTTTTTCGGCGCTTTTGACCCATTTGGAATGGAGCCCCGCATCGCTTGTTTCGTCCGCCAGGAGGCGGGCCAGCCCTTCGTCGTCCTCGACGATGAGGACCTTGTGTCCCTGTGTGGTCTTATAATCATTCATCGTTGCCATTGTCCTTGCTGCGGTCTTCGTCCTGTGCGATCTCCGGAATATACAGGGAGAAGCACGCGCCGCCCAGCTCGCTTTCTTCGGTGTCGATGGTTCCGCCGTGCTCTTCCACTATTCCGTGGACCACCGCCAGCCCCAGCCCGGTGCCGGAGCCGACCGGCTTGGTGGTGAAAAACGGTTCAAACAGTTTTGGTTTCACTTCGTCGGTGATTCCCCGGCCGCTGTCTTCCACGCGGAATACCGTTTCTGTAGTATTGCTTTTCCAGGAAATACGGATGGTTCCATTTTCCCCGGCGGCCTGGATGCCGTTTCGGATGAGGTTGACCAGGACCTGCTCCATCTGTAGGGGGTCTGCGCAGAAGTCATCCTCAGCCGCCCCTTCAAGGATCGTCCTGGTGCCGAGGCGTTCGGTTTCATGGGTAAGCGATGCAACCGCCGATCCTGCAAGCTGAGCTGCGTTGATCCGCTTTCGCCGGATTTCGCTTCTCCGGGAAAAATCAAGAAGCTGCCGGATGATCTGCTCCATCCGCCGCAGTTCAAAGCGAATATCCTTGATATCCCTGGCGGCGGATTCCGGCATCCGGTCATTTCGCAGGGCCCGTTGGGATTTTCCTTCTATAACGCTGAGCGGGGTGCCCAGTTCGTGGGCGACGCCTGCGGCAAGCTGACCGATCGCCGCCAGTTTTTCGGCGCGGCGCAGCCGTCCCTCCAGAATTCGCTCGTTTTCCCGGCGCTGCCGGATTTCCATTTCAGCATTGTTGATGTTGTCCATCATCTGATTGAAATGAACCCCCAAGGCATTGACCTCCCGGGGGCCTCCACAGTGGTAGCGATGGTGCCGGTTCCCTTCCGCGATTTTACTCATGGAACCGGAAAGGCGGTTGAGGTATTTTCCCAGGGCCCGGTGGTGGCCGTAAAAGACGAGGCCGGTCAGGCACAGGAAGGCCGCCATGAAGATGGCCGCTGCCTTGTAGCGGGCTTTCCGGATCTGCTCCTGGAAGTCGCTGGTGCGCCGGGTCAGTTGCAGCAGTCCGGTAATCCTCCCCCCGGAATCCTCGAGGGGGACGAAATAGGAATAGACGTCCTGCCCGCCCACTTCGCCGAATTCGCCGTAATCGCGGCCGTCGTCCTCCATTTTTTTTACCTGCTCCTGCCCCGAATCCGGCTCTTTCGAGCCGGTGGTGGAAATTTTTTCCCCCTTGGTATCATACACGTAGGCCCCGTACACCTGGTCCACGGAAAACGCGGATTCGAGCGTCTGCGCAATGCTGCCTTCCCGATCCCGCTTAATGGCATGGCTCAGGGGGCGTTTGATTGCCCGGGCCACCATTTCGAGATCATATTGCATCCGTTTTTCCACCTGGCGTTCAAAGGCGTGGAGCCCCCAAAGTCCCATGAAAAGGGAGGCCGCAGTCATGGGCACAAGAACATAAGCAACAAGCGCCGCGCGCAGGCTCATTCTTCGGCCCAGCTTGTCGAACAGGTAGCGAAAGGATTTTTTGGGGTCGATATGATACATGTGACAAAAATATACAAAAAGACCCCCGCTGTCAACCCCCTTCCGGAAAACGGCGCCGCAGGTTTTTTGTCCATAAAATATTGATTTCCATTGTTTTTGAGGATACAGTAAAAAGAAAAAGGCTTGTTGGCACGGGAAATGCTACTTGTAAGCGTAACAGACAAATCAACCGCAACGGCTTTATGAATTGTCTGAAGCCGGCGGGTTGATACGGGGACACCAATCAAAAGGAGGACTTTTTTATGCGTAAAGCGACATTTCTCAGTCAACTCAAAAGCAGTGGCAAAATAGCGATGCTTTCCCTGCTGCTCGTTTTCGGCCTGGCAATACCGGGTATGGCGCAGGATTACGGCGCACCGGAAGGACAGCAGGGGCAGCAGGAATACAACCCGCAGGATCAGCAGCAGCAGAATCAGCAGCAGCAGGATCCCTGGGAGCAGCAGCAGGCGGACCCGGCTGATTTTTCCGAAGAAGAAATCGACAAGGTCGCCGGTGCATATGTAGATATCATTGATATCCGGGAGGGGTACCAGGAAAAGCTCGCGAACGTAAAGGATCCCGATGAAGCCCAGCAGATCCAGATGGAGGCCAATGAAAAAATAACAGAAACGGTCGAAGAGAACGGCGTCAGCGTTGAAACCTACAACAACGTCATTACCGCGGCGCAGTCGGATGAAGGGCTTATGAACGACCTGCTGAGCAAGATCGACGCGCTGCAGCAATAAAAAAAACCGGAATCAAGCGTAAAATGAAAGGGGGGTATTGCCGGAAGGCCGGGCGTTGCCCCCTTTTTATTCTTTCTTTTGGATATAAATCATTGATTTGCAATATTTTTAAATGTATATTCGCTTGCATGGAAACCCCTGCCGGCAAACCGTTTTTTGAAAGGGCTTGCGCGCCGGTTTGAAAAAATGACAATCCAATACCAGGAGGCCTTGCAATGCGCACAGGTGTTTTCACACAGATTAAAAACACCGGTAAAACAGCGATGCTTTCCGTGCTGCTCGTCCTCGGTTCGGCAGCGTTTCACCCGGCGTTTCCGGAGGAGTTTACCCGCGGCGAAATAGAGAAAACCGCCCAGGCGTATCTGGAGGTTCTCAAGATACGCGAAGCGTACCTTCAGGAATTCGAAGATGTGGATGATCCGGAAATTGCCGAGAAAGGCCAGATGGAAGCGAATAAAAAAATTATAGAAGCGGTTGTGAACAGCGGCATCAGCGTTGACACCTATAACGACGTCATCGCTGCGGCCTTGACGGATGAAGCCCTGATGGATGAACTGCTGAACACGATCGACCGCCTGGAAAAAAACAGGTAGAAAGAGAAGCGCCGCAGCGGCCCGGTACACTTCATTGCTGTCTCCCGCAGCCGGGTTTATGTGCGCTGCGGATCTTTTTTCCCGACGATCAGGAAATGCTTTGGCAGTTCATTGAAAATATGTACCCCTGTAAATCCGGCATGCATCAATTGTTCTTTGACCTGCCCGGATTCACATCGGATTTCCCGCGGAGGCCCTTCCGCCATATCCTTTTTTCCCCAATCAACAATAAAGATGTTTCCGCCGGGTTTCAATATCCTGTAAGACGCTGCAAGAATCAGCATTGGATGGTCCAGTTCGTGGTGAAGGTTAATCATAAACACCAGGTCTGCGATTCCATCATCCAGCGGTACGGTATTTTCGGTTGTTTTCACGGGAATGATGCCGGGATACGCTGGAACAATATTTTCTTCCATCCAGTGGACCATCGCTTCCGACACGTCGCAGGCATAGATTTTCGATGCGTTGGCGTGCCGAAGAAAAGCAATATCAAAAAATGCGGTTCCGGCGCCGATTTCTACCAGTACATCGGCTTTTTCCATGTCCAGCTTGCCCCAAATATAGTCAGGCGGGATGTCTTTTAATCGTTGGGGGTTATTGAGCTTATGCAGTTTTTGGGGATCAAATTTCTTTTCGGTCATTGCCGGAAACCTCCATTACAGTGGACCTGTGGTAAAAAAACTTGTCCGCCGCTAAAGCGCGCCGGTAGAATGGCGGTCAGGCGGCGTGGTTTTTTCGATGTCATTGCTGCTTTTTTGGCGAAATCCACATTGCGATAACGGCGCGAAGAACCGTTTCATTGTTTGTATCGATAATATTCACGCTTACCGGAAATTCTGTTGCTGCGTTGAACGCCGGCACGGATTCAATCGCCGCCTCCGCACGCAGGTCGGTTTGGGCTTTTCGGATATACGCCACTGTCATCCCTTTGGGAATCCAGCGATGGCTCGGCGGTATTGTTACTTCCGTCAGGGTTCCGCCAGCGAGCTCAACCATGTTGCACATGGCGATGGCGTGAACTGTACCGATGTGGTTCAGCACTTTGCGGCGTTTGGCCATATACACTTCGCAATACCCCGGCCGCAGCTCTGTAAACAGCGGCGCAATACTGGAGAAATAAGGCGCTTTCCAGCAAACCAGCCGGGAAAACGCCCATTTGCCGCCGGGCATTTTCGACATTCGCTTCCAGACCGACATGGTTGTATTGGACGGATTCATCGTCTCTCCTTCCTCTGAATGTTGGCAGCAAGCGGCAGCACCAGCGTCGCTTTTCGTTTGTTTTGAGCGCTTTTCATTTCGCCGACATCCGCTTTTTCCAGAAAGATGATTTTCAAAGCGTTTTACTTGTGCGGGGGGGCGACCTGCTCCTGAGTCGGACCAGGGCGGCAGTGAACCGCCTGTCAGTCCAAAACAGAATGGCCATTTGCCTTGAATTCGTCATGGAACATGACAGCGCCTTGCGGAAAGCCCCCGTCAAATGAAAGCGCGAAGAACACCATCGGTTTCGTTTCTGATCACAATCGTTTGCCGCATGGGACCCTTGATTTTTTTTCTTGTTGCGTTCTTTGACAAAGGTGGTTTGCAGATTCCGCCGAAACCGGGCTTCGCCGGCCGTCTGCCCTACGCGCTTTCATTCGCTGCCGGGATGCGCGCCACCGTCCATTCAGAAACACGGTTTTTCCCCGTATTTTTTGAAAGGTAGAGCGCTTCGTCGGCCATGCGGATCAATTCGGTTTTGTCGGCGGCATGATCCGGGAACGTGGCGGCCCCGATGCTTGCAGTGATGCGGAGGACATGGTTTTCGTGGCGGATCATGACCTTTTCAATCGCCTTCCGGATCTTTTCGGCGGCCGCTTTTGCCTCGTTAGCGCCGGTTTCCGTCAGGATGACCACGAACTCCTCTCCGCCGTAGCGGGCCGGGATATCCGCCGCACGTGTGTTTTCCAGGAGGGTGGCGGCGATTTTCTTCAGGACCTCGTCTCCCAGCAAATGGCCGTATGTGTCGTTGAAATGCTTGAAATCGTCAATGTCGATCATCAAGAGGGAGCAGGGGTGCGCGTAGCGGCGGCTGCGCGCAAGCTCCTGGTCAAGGAGCATGTGAAAGTACCGGTGAACGAAAAGCCGGGTCAGCCCGTCGGTGGTGGCCATTTCAAACAGCCGGGCGTTTTCCAGGGAGACGGCGGCTTGCCCCGCGATGATATTGAGGATCTCCAGGCGTTTTTGCGTAAACGCGCTGGTGCTGAGGTTGTTCTCCATGTAGAGAACGCCGTTGATACTCCCCTTGTTGAGAATGGGCATGCACAGGACGGATTTGCAGGTATGTTTCATGACATGCGTGTCATTTTTAAATGGCCCCTGGGCGGATGCATCCGCAAGAATGATTGGTTCCTTGCTTTGGAACACGTAGTTGACAATCCCTGCGGCCACCTCCCCGGATTCCTCCAGGGGTATTGGCTTTTCAATGCGGCGTATGTTCCGGTCCGGGTCCGTGCCGGCGGCCACGACCCTTTTTCCGTCCGCCTCGAGTATGAGATATCCTTTCTGTGCACCGGCATTGGTGATGGACAGGGCCATGATTTTTTCCAGGAGACGGTCCAGGACGATTTCACTGGAAATGGTCCTGGACATCTTCATGACGGTATCGATGTCCAGCAGTCCGTCGGCGGTCCGGTCCGGTCCGGCATCCACTGCCCCCTTTGGGGCCCGCTCGTCCTGTCGCCGGGGTGGAAAAAACCGGGAGTGACGCGATTCAAGGGAGTCCTGGAGCGCATGTGCTTTCCAGGCGCCGTAGCGCTGATGGGCTTTTTTCAGGTACAGACCGGCTTCGTCACGAGCGCCCATGTCCAGGTAAAATTGGGCAATCCGTTCGCATACAAGGGCTTCCTCGTTGATGTATGCATGCTGCCGGGCGCCGTTGACAGCTGCGTGATAAAGCTGCAGCGTTTTGTAAAAATCACCACCGGCTTTGGCGTTCACCCGGGCAGCGGCAAGCTCCGCTTCCACCAGGGCATGCTTGTGTCCGAAATTATCCGGGCACAGCTCCGCCCATCGTTTCATTCTGCGCTGGTGCTTTCTGATTTTGGCCAGAAGCGCCTGTTTCTTGATGCCTGTTTTTTTCCGGGCGACCGCGGCAAGAGCCAGGCTGTAGTAGAAATAATGGGCCGGTACCATCAAGGTGCCGATGGGCGCATCAATGTGCCGGTCGAGTTCTCTGGCGGCTTCCAGGGCTTTTTCATACCGGCCGTGGAGATAAAACAGCATGACCTTGTACAGCAGGGAGTAGCAGAGGCCGAAGATGTTGGTTTCCCGGTGGAGGAGTTCGCTGTAGGACTTCTCGTTAAATCCGTTTCCGTCCAGGCTCACCGGATCGCTGGTGCGCCCCATAAGGCATCTTGCCATCTGAATGTTTTCCCGGAAGCGGGCGGCAATAAACGGATCCTTGACATGGTCCATGAGCTTTTCGTGCTTCCGGCTTTCTTCAAGGATTTCGTCCAGCGGGTCTCCGATCAGCAGTCGGCAGTCGGCAGCGGCATTGACGCTGTGCCCGGCAAAGATCAGGTTGCCTGCAGCCATGCTCTGCTCGTAGACTTTCCTGTATATCTCGATGTCAAGGCGGGCATGTCTTTTCCAGTGCTGGATGAAAAAGGCAAAGGAATGGTGAACCTGGCCCGCAATGGAGCGGTTGTTGCTTTTCCGATTCATGGCCAGGGCCATTTCCCCCATGCGGAAACCCCTGTCATATTCGCCTAGTATGTTCTGAAGGATGGCGGCCAACCCCATAACGCTGATTTCTGCGTGCAGAGAGGGCCCGTTTTTGAGCAGCTCGTTGGCCACTTTCAGGACGATAAAGGCGAAGAGGTTCCGGTTGACGTAGTAGGCAGGGGTTGCCATGGCAAGGAGGAGGTTGTTTTCCGCGATGCGCCGGGGATGGTTTGTCTGCGCCATGTTGGGAATCTCATGGATGTCGGTTTTCCCAATGCGCCACCTGGCCTTGATCAGTTCCATGAGCACCGGCAGTCTGCCGATGTCGGCCGAAATCCGGATCCCGAACAATCCGAGCGCCTTAACACCCAGGTCAAGCGCCTCTCCGAAAGACCGCTTGTTGGTGTGCTGAATGATCATTAATGTGGCGGCTTTGACTTTGTCCGTACTGTCTGCGGCGTTGGCTGTGATGATATTGAAAAGTCGCTCTGCTTCGTCAAAATCCCGGTCAATATACCGGCACTCCATCTGCTGGCTGTACAGGGAATAGGCAAGGTCATAGTCCGCCTTCCACGCCTCTTCGGGGAGCATTTCGATGCCCGCGTCCAGGTAGTTCACGGCCGCGGAAAACGCCGCTGTATCCTTGGCCTTGATGCCGGCCTGCAAGTTGAGGCCGGCCAGCTGACGGGCCTCGTCCGGGTCCGTTGCCCGGCTGCGCCCCAGGTTGAGCTGGTCGGCAATATAGAAGATCTGGGTGGAAAGCTGTTCTTCGGGGGTTTTTTCAAGCATCCGTCTGCCGATCCGGTAATGGCGATCGGATCGGCAGGCTGGATCCAAAAGAAAGTACGCCGCCTCGTAGATGCGGTCATGGCCGAAGCCGTAGTCCCCTTGCCGGGAAATTAAAAATCCTTCCTGCATGAGCCGCTCCATGACGCGAAGGACATCGCCGATGGGTATTCCGGCAGCTGCTGCCAGGGTTTCGGCGTCGAACCGGCTGCCGATGCAGGCGGCGGTTCCGAGCATTGCCAGGGCGTCGGGGGGGAGCTTCTCCAGCTTTCGGGTCATGAAGTCGACCACATTGTCAGTGACCTGGAGCCCAGTTATGGCGTCGACATCAAACTGCCAGGACCCGGAAGAATCCATTTCCAGGTGCTTGTCCTCATAAAGGGTCCGGATGAACTGGTTGACAAAAAAAGGGTTTCCCAGGGTTTTGTTGTGGATGACCGCCGCCAGGGGGGCACAAATGTCCTGGCGGCAGTGAAGCAGGGCGGCGAGGAGGCGCCCCACTTCGTTTGCGTCCAATGGGGAGATGCTAATGTTCTGGAAGGTGACGTCCGATGCGGTGAGGGCGGCAATGGTTTTCTGGAGCAGGGGGGTTGTTTCTGTTTTGTCGTCCCGCCACGCTCCGAGCAGCAGGAAATACTGAAGTTCGTCGTCGCCGGCAAGTTTTTCGATCAGGTCGAGGCTGGCCGGGTCCGCCTTCTGGAGGTCGTCCAGAAACAGGACCACGGGGTGTTTTGGGCCTGAAAAAGCGTTGATGAATCGCCTGAACACGTCGTTGAACAGGTTTTTCGCCTCTTCGGCCCCCAGTTCCGGAAGCGCCGGCTGTACCCCCATAACGGTTTCCATCCGGGGGATTATGTCCGTGATGATTTTGCCGGAGGCGCCCATGGCCGCGCCGATCTTTTCCTTCCAAAGCGCAATCTCCTTTGCGCTTTGGGCCAGGACCTGCTCCGCCAGGCTTCCAAACGCCTGGATGATTGCGCTGTAAGGCACCTGGCGGCCGATCTTCCCGTATTTCCCGGCAAGGAAAAAGCCCTGGCGGTTGCGGACGGTTTTCTCAAATTCACTGGCCAGGGCGGACTTGCCGATGCCCGCTTCCCCGGAGATGAAAATGACTTCTGTTTTACCGGAGACGGACATCCGCGCAAAGGCGCCGGCCAGTTTTCCGGTCTCGCGGCGCCTGCCCACCAGCACACGGGGCACGTGAAACGTCAGGCAGATATCCTGCTCCCCGAGGGTAAACGGAATGTTTTTCTCCCTGCGCTGCATACGCTCCCGGCATTTCTCAAGGTCGGACACAAGGCCGAACCCGGTCTGGTAGCGGTCCTCCGGGTTTTTTGCCAAAAGCTTGCGGATAATGGCTGCAAAGCAAGGCGGGATTTCAGGGGCGATGTCTTCGATGGGACCGGGCGTCCGTGCGATATGGGAGTATACGATATCCATGGGGTCGGAATCGGAAAACGGCGGCCTCCCCGTGGCCATTTCATAGAGGACCACGCCCAGGGAATACAGGTCGGTCCGGTAATCAATATCCCGGTTGATGCGTCCGGTCTGCTCCGGCGATATGTAGGGGAGTGCGTTGGCAATAATCCACGGGTCGTAGATTTGCTTTGCCGATCCGGTCAGCTCACCTGCGATGCCGAAGCCGGTGATTTTGAGGATGTCGGACAATGCGTCGTAATAGACGTTGCCGGTGGTTATGCTCCGGTGGGAGAGGTTGCTTGCGTGAATGTTTTCAATAATCCGGGCCGTCCGGATGGCCATGTCCATGCAGGCGTCCGCAGAAAGCCGGGAGGGGAGCGCAGCGTGGATGATCTCTTTTACCGGGCCCCCCGGGAGATCTTCTTCCGCTATGGCCAACTGCACACCCGTGCCGTCGTTCGAGACGACCATGATGTCAAGAATCCTGGCGACCCCCTCAATGTCCGCGTTTTGGATGAGGGCGTATTCATGCCGGAAGCGGGCAATTTCAGGGGGGGGAGGATCGGAAACCTTCAGCAGCTTGATAATGGCGGTCTCTGTCGATGCGGCAATACGGGCCCGGAAAATCAGGTGATCCGGCGTTTCATCGAGATGCTCCAGTATATCGTAGCCAGGAAAGTTCATCATAACATTTTGGCAGCCATTGTCGAATTTCTGTATCTGTTGTATTTCGCATTAACAGATGGGAATGTCAATTTTTAAACGGGGGCGGCAATCGCGTTTTGCCGGCCGCAAATGCCGGTTTGACACAGATCTGTTTTTACGGTAGTTTTTGAAGCATTCACACCAACACCATAGAGACAAGGACGAACCATTATGACAA
>JAWOAV010000185.1:0-3751 GCA_046498365.1 Desulfosalsimonadaceae bacterium | reverse complement strand
GGACCCGTCGTCGGCCACCGCGAACATGCGGGCTTCAACACCGGGCTCTCGGTGTGGCTGGACGCGCCGCTGGTCGAGGACATCACCTGCAGCGATTGGCGCGCTTTCATCGTTTTCCCGTTGCTGTTTTTATGCGGTGAGGGTGTTTCTTTTATACAGGTTATACCGGCTTATACCGGCTTATACTGGCTTATGCTGGCACCATTCCGGGTGCCACGCAGTGTAGCATACATCCTGAATAATAAAAAGGATTTAACCGCAGTCGATCATGGACGGGAGATAACGGTACGGAGCGATTCACTCCGGCTGGGCGATGAGGTCCATCAGTTCGTCCCGGGTGAATGTTTTTAGCGTGTTCGGGTCGTCGTCTTTGATCACGTCGCCCATCAGGTTTTTCTTTCGGTCGATGATGGCGGCGATCTTCTCTTCCAATGTGCCTTCGGTCACCAGTTTGAACACCTGGACGCCCCGGGTCTGCCCGATGCGGTGCACCCGGTCCGTGGCCTGGTCCTCCTTGGCCGCGTTCCACCACCGGTCGTAGTGAATCACCACGGAGCCGCCGGTAAGATCAATGCCGCTGCCGCCCGCCTTGAGACTTCCCACAAAGACCCGGCATGCTGGTTCGGTGTTGAAGCGGTCGATCTCGTTGCCGCGGTTGCGCGTGCCGCCGGTGATCGAGGCGGTTTTGATCCCCTTTTGCTTGAAATGCTTGAGGATCATATCGACCATGGGAATAAACTGGGTGAACACAACGATTTTTTCGCCGTTTTCAAGGCAGGTATCGGCCAGTTCCGTAAACAGTTCCCATTTGCCCGAATCCAGTGCGGCCGGTTCAATCCCGGGGACCCCCGCAAGGTCGGCTTGTTTTTTCGCGATGCTGGCCGGGTGATTGCAGATCTGCTTCAAAAGGGTAAGAAGCGCGAATATATGGAAATAGGGGATATCGTCGTCTGTTTGCTGAAGTTGTGACAGCAGCTTGCGGCCGCGTCCGTCCACCGCGTCCCGGTAGAGCTTCACCTGGGCATCGCTCAGGCGGCAGTACCGGATATCCTCGATTTTTCCGGGCAGTTCATCCAGAACAGCGGCCTTGGTCCGTCTCAAAACAAACGGCTGAACCAGGCGGCGCAGTTCCGCCACCGCCCCCTTGTGGCCGTTTTCATAACGCTGCCGGAACGTGTCATCATTGCCCAGGTAGCCGGGGAGCACCAGGTCCATCAGGGCTTTCAGGTCGGTCAGGCGGTTTTCGACCGGTGTTCCCGTCACCGCAAGCTTTATATCCGCAGGAAGATTCGCTGCGGCCTGGCTGGATTTGGCGGATGGATTCTTGATGTGATGCGCCTCGTCAAAAGCGGCCACGCTGAAACGGATCCGCGAAAGGGTCTCGATATCCCGGTATAGCAGTCCGTAGGAAGTGATCAGGACACTGCCCGGCTTTGGCGCGTCCGGGATTTCACGGTCCGTGCCATGATACACGTAAGGGTGAAGCCCCGGCGCGTGATCGCGGATCTTTCGGGCCCAGTGAGAAATCACCGTTGTGGGGCACACCACGATGCCCGGGGCGTCTATTTTTTCTTCATTGGCCAGCCAGGACATGAGCGCCATGACCTGGTGGGTCTTGCCCAGCCCCATTTCGTCGCATAAAAGTCCGCCCAGGCCGTTTCCATGCAAAAAGGCCAGCCATTCAACGCCCCGGTGCTGATAGCATCGAAGTGTACTTGAAAGACCGGGGATATCGCCGATGGGGGCCGGGGGCCGCATCTCGAGGATGGACTGCATGACTTGGCCTTCAGCGCTCCCGGTTTCTCCGCGAACCTGAAACATCCCGCCGGATGCGGCCTGCATGCGAAGCATCTCCATTTTCGAGAGGCGAAGGGCCGTGTTGCCGTCGGCAAGCTGCCGGGTCAGCGTTTCGCCGGGCTGATCGGTCAGCGCTTTGATGTTTATCGCCCGCGTATCGATCCATCCGTTGTCCACGCTGATGTAGCGCTTTCCGGACTGCCTGGCTTGGTAGATCTCCGCCAGGGATACGCTTACATCCCCGCCGAACCCGTAATGAAGGTCCAGCCAGCACCAGTCCCGGTCCAGGGCCTGCGGGTCAATCTCGATGCGGCCGTATTCCCGGTGGACTTTGAGCCGGCTGACCGCCGGATCAACAATATTGGGCGGCGAAAAAATATCGCCGATTTTTTCCACGACCTCGGGCACGCGGTCCTTCTTGATCTTTTTGGAATACGCGCGGCCGAAAACCGGCGCCAGGCGATCCGGGGTCCGCCAGGTGGCGAGCACCTTTTTTTCGGGTATATAGACCGTATCGCCGTACCAGTACTTGCTCAGGCGGCGGCGTTCGAAGGTCTCGGTGGACCCGTCCGGCAGATGAAGCAGCAGATAAAGATCAAGTTTAAGGTTGTTATCATCATCGGCGTGCACCCGGACGATGGATTCCAGGGATTCGGACCAGACCGGCAGGGACGAGCGATTGTGAAAATCCTTTTCCAGCGACTTTTTCAAGGGCATGGCCGCTTTCCGGGGCACCGTGATATCGACCGCGGAAGCCTCCCCGCCCCGGCACCGGATAACGAATCGGCCCGTGCCCGCAGCAATATCCATGGTCATTTCAACCCCACTCCCCGCCATCTCAGAGCGGCAGTGATAGGCCAGCCGGTACCAGAAGCTTTTCTCGGCGGCCATTCGACGGCTTTGGAAGCCGCGCTTGTGCATCACCTGCTCGGTTTCAGAGAGCGTCATGGCGGCCAGCATGTCGAGCACCTTGCCCCGGTGCAGGCTTTCGCCGTCGGGCGGCCGGATGCCTGTGCGCTCCAGCAGCAGGGCGGCTTCATCTGCGGCGGCTTCAGCGTCATGGGAGGCGCCGTTGAGGCGGCTTTCCACATGGATATCGCCGGATGGGTCCGACAGGCGGATGCGGCCGTTTTCAGCCGCCGCGTCCCCGCCGCTGTCAGGCCGGATATCCGACGGGGAGACGGGACACGTGTTGTGCAGCGCCATTGCCAGCCGGTACCACACGCCGCTGCGGAACACCTCGTCCATGCGGCCGGAGTGGTCCAGGCCGGATGTCTGCCGCAAGGCTTTGGACAATTCCTGGATATGCGCGCAGTTCTTTTTTCCGGCGGACGCCCGGCAGCTGCATTGCAGCGACCGGCTGTTTTTTTGTTCGTCTACGATTAAAACCGCCACACCGGGCTCGGGGTCATCCGCCGGCGGGATGAGCGCCAGGGCGTTGCGGTGGTATTCGATGCGATTCGCCGGAATAACGGTAAACAAGGATTCGATAGTCATGGTCAGCAAGTATTTCGGTTATGAGAAAAGCGGGCTGTCCCGCCTGCGAATCGGGCGATCGGGCGAACGATTTTTCGCCCCTACGGGCAGCCCACCACGTGCGTTTTAATTGAGGTCTGTTTGACTGTCAAGTATTTTGGGGTCGGACCCAGACAACATACTGCAATTAATAGATGTAAACGTCAAAAACAGGTGTTTGCGGGGTTTATTTCGCTCTTTTTGGCCCCAAAATGATCACTATTGATGGCGCCGCTGCCATCAAAGGGGAATTTGCAGCGAGCCATTCGCAAGGGGTTATTGGGCGCCGTAGGTCCGTTCCCTGGCGGCGGCCGGGTTTTCACAGCCGGCCGATGGCGCACTCAAGATCGACCCGGTCAACTTCCACTCGTTCCAGGAAGCCAACGCGATCGCGGTGCAGATCCTGATGGAGACCTTCGAGCCGCGCAAGGCGGCCTTC
>JAWOAV010000241.1:0-19885 GCA_046498365.1 Desulfosalsimonadaceae bacterium | reverse complement strand
ACGGGAAACTTTCCACTTCTTTGAACTTTTAAAAGAAAATCCCAACCTATTAGAACCTACCGGAAAGCATAAGAATTTACACCGTGGCCCGATCAACAGGCTAACCATACTTACCTATCGTTATAAGCCAAAAAAGCAGGAAATGATATCGCCACGATAACCATCAATCGCCCCAAATCACTGAACGCTTTTAATTCGCAGGTGTTGCAGGAGTTGCGCCGGGCGCTTGAAGAAATTGCCGAAAACCAGGATATTCGAGTTCTCATATTGACGGGGGCCGGAGAAAAGGCCTTTGTTGCAGGGGCTGACATCGGCGAGTTGTCTACCCTCAACCCCCTGCAGGCCCGATATTTTGCAAAAAACGGCCATGCGGTCATGAACAAACTCCAGGAACTGCCCGTCCCGGTAATCGCAGCGGTAAACGGATTCGCACTGGGCGGAGGCCTTGAAATTGCGCTATCCTGCGACTTTGTCTATGCCTCTGAAAATGCAAAAATCGGCCTTCCGGAAATCAACCTGGGCATCATTCCCGGTTTTGGCGGAACCCAGCGGCTTGCGCGCATCGTCGGAAAAAACCTGGCCAAGGAAATGATATTCACCGGTAAAATGATGAGCGCGGAGGAGGCCGGACAGAAGGGGATTATCAACAGGGTGCTCCCTGCCGACCAGTTGATGACAGAAGTGCAGAAAACGGCCGCGGCAATGGCTTCAAAGGGCAGGGTCTCCCTGAATGCCGCCAAAAAGAGTATCAACAACGGCATGGACGTCGATCTTGCCAGTGGATGCGAAATGGAAATCAACGCTTTTGCGCTCTGCATGGCAAGTGATGATGCAAAAGAAGGCACATCGGCATTTCTGGAAAAACGCACCCCGGCATTCAAGGCGGGGCTCAAGGGGTAGTTTTTTTTCTTGACATAAGTACCGCATACGTTTAGAAAAAGTAAGATAAATGCACCATAAGACAATTTTATGGCAGATTCTACGGCCGCTTCGGCGAAATACCGCATGCTTTCGATATGAAGCACGTAAAACAGCGCATGCCAAACAGCATGCCAAATAATGGACAAATAAAGCCATGACAGCGATAAAAAACTGTTCGGCGGATTTTGGGAGCTATTTCTTTTTTAGGAAGTCTTCCCATGGATCAGCCGGGTCAACGTCATAACGCCGCAACAATCCGGAACACGATTATGCCATGGGAAGACGCATAAGGGTCGCCCGTGGTTCTGTTTTTTTTAAAAAATGGCCGTGAGGCACCCGCCCCGCGGCCATTTTTTTATGTACCGCATGTTCACGGGGAAGGCTTCAACGGACGCTGAAAACAAAGATGATGGTGCCGTAAAAAATCGTGATCAGATGGCTTTGAATCACGCCATGGCGTGATGAGATTCTTCAAAGATCGCGCGTAACACAGATATTGGACTTTTTGCGAAGCCGTCAAAGATGACTTTTCACAAGCTGTGGAGGAAACCCAAAGATGATTTTCAACATCGAATATGAAACAATGCCCCGGGAAGCGCTTGAATCCATTCAACTCCGGCGCCTCCAGGCAACCCTGTCGCGCGCATACGCCACGGTTCCTTTTTACCGGTCGAGTTTCGACAATGCAGGCATCAAGCCGGGAGACATCCAATCCCTTTCCGATTTGAAGCATATCCCGTTCACCCGCAAGCAGGACCTCCGGGACAACTACCCCTTCGGCATGTTCGCGGTGCCGATGGACAATGTCGTTCGAATCCATGCCTCTTCCGGCACCACGGGGCAGCCCACCGTGGTCGGCTACACCGCGAGGGACATCAATACCTGGGCCGAGCTCATGGCACGCGCCCTTACGGCGGGAGGGGCCACCCGCGACGATATCATACACAACGCCTACGGATACGGACTGTTCACGGGGGGCCTGGGGATCCACTACGGCGCGGAAAAACTTGGCGCATCGGTCATTCCGGTATCCGGCGGGAATACCCGTCGCCAGGTGATCATCATGAAGGATTTCGGCCCCAGCATTCTGACCGCAACCCCCTCCTATTCCCTCCACCTGGCCGAAGCCGCCGAAGAAATGGGCGTTTCCTTCCGGGATCTCAAGTTCCGTTTCGGTATTTTCGGCGCGGAGCCCTGGTCGGAAAACATGCGAAAAGAAATCGAGGACAAGCTCAATCTCAAGGCGGTTGATATTTACGGCCTGAGCGAAGTCATCGGGCCCGGGGTCTCCGTTGAATGCCATGAAGCCCAGAAGGGGCTTCACCTGTTTGAGGATCATTTCATACCGGAAATCATTGACCCGGAAACGGGAGAACCTCTCCCCTACGGGGAAACGGGGGAACTGGTCATCACGTCCATCACGAAAGAGGCCTTCCCTGTGATCCGGTACCGCACGAGGGATATCACCTCGCTCAATCCGGACCCCTGCATCTGCGGACGGACCATGGTGAGAATGACCAAAATCAGCGGCCGCACCGACGACATGCTGATCATCCGGGGCGTCAACGTATTCCCCTCACAGATCGAAAGCGTGCTCATGGAAATCGACGGCGTTGAACCCCACTACCAGCTCGAGGTCGACCGGAAGGACAACCTGGACACGCTGACGGTAAGCGTTGAAATCAGCGACAAAACCTTTTCCGACGAGGTAAAGGAACTGCAGCGGCTCAGCGATACCATCGAAAGCAACATCAAGGAAACGCTGGGCGTTTCGGCCAACGTGAAACTGGCGGAACCCAAAAGCATTGCCAGGAGCGAGGGGAAGGCTGCCCGGGTCATTGACCGGAGAAAATTATAGGACAATCATGACGGCTTCGTAAAAAGTCCAATATCTGCGTTGCGCACAATTTTTGAAGAATCTCACGTACGGCGAAGTACTATCAATTCTTCAAAAAATTATACGCGCCTTGATCTTGAACTTTTTACTTTGCCGTCCAAGATTGATTTTTTACGGGCTCATCAATCATAAGGGAGGACGCGCATGCAAGCACAACAAATATCCATTTTTCTGGAAAACAAAGCGGGGCGCCTGTCGGAAGTGACCAAAATTTTAGCCGATGCCGGCGTCAACATACGTGCTCTGGCCCTGGCCGACACGTCGGATTTCGGTGTTCTCCGCCTGATCGTGGACGACAATGCCAAAGCCGAGGACGCCCTTAAAAAGGGCGGGTTCACGGTCAAAAAAACGCCGGTGGTGGCCGCACTGGTCAACGACCGCCCCGGGGGGCTATACGGCATTCTGGATCTCCTCACAAAAGCCGGGGTCAACGTGGAGTATATGTACGCATTTGTCGCCCAGAGCGGGAACAACGCGATCATGATATTCCGTTTCGACAAGATCGACGAGGCCGTGGCCCTATTGTCCAAAAACGGCGTTGAAATCATTGACGGAAACCGGCTTTACACGATGTAGTCCCGGCGGAGGGCGTTGCGGAAAAAGGAAAGCGCATCGCAGAAACCCGGCGTTTACACAAACCATCAAAACAATAACGCTAAAGGAGACAGCACATGTTACCAAAAAGTAAAATGCGCGTCATCGCACTACTTACAGCCATCGCCACGGCCCTGTGCCTGCTTTTTGCCGTCCCGGTTTCCGCCGAACAGGGAAAAGAAACGATCAAGATCGGCGGCATTTTCTCTGTCACCGGACCGGCTTCCTTTCTGGGCGATCCGGAAAAAAAATCCATGATACTCGCCATCGACAGGATCAATGATGCCGGCGGCATCGACGGCCATATGCTTAAAGCGATCGTCTATGACAGCGAGGGGGACCCCACAAGGGCCGTGAGAAACGTGCAGCGCCTCATCACCCGGGACAACGTCACCGCTATCATCGGCCCCAGCCTGACCCCGACGTCTCTGGCCGTCATTCCGGTCGTTGAACGGTCCAGTCTCCCGCTGATCAGCTGCGCCGCGGGCAACAAGATCACAGACCCCATAAAACCCTGGGTTTTCAAGACCGCCCAGAGCGATATTCATGCAGTAGCCAGCATTTACGGGCATATGAGGGAAAATGGAATCCAAAATGTCGCCATAATAACTGTATCCAATGCCTTTGGAGAAAGTGGGCGGGACCAGTTGATCCAACAGGCCGGGGATTTCGGTATTGACATCGTGGCCCGGGAAAGCTTCGGCGGTGCGGACAAGGATATGACCTCCCAGCTGACAAACATCCGCAGTGCCGAACCGGATGCCATCGTATGCTGGGGAACGAATCCCGGCCCCGCCGTGGTAGCGAAAAACGCCCAGCAGCTGGGCATCGACATTCCACTCTATAACAGCCACGGTGTGGCCTCGCCGCGATTTATCGATCTTGCCGGTGATGCCGCCGAAGGGATACTGCTGCCCACCGGCAGGCTCCTGGTGGCGGGAATCCTGCCGGAGGACGATCCGCAAAAACCGGTTTTGAGCGATTACATTGGGGCATACGAAAACCGCTACCGTGAAACCGCATCCGCTTTCGGCGGATACGCCTATGACGCCATCAACCTTCTTGCCGAGGCGATCAAGGGGACCGGCGGGGACAAGGCCAAGATCCGTGACAATCTTGAAAAAATACAGGGGCACGTGGGCATCAGCGGCGAGTTCAATTTTTCCGAAGCAGACCACAACGGACTTGCCCCGGACGCATTCGTGATGGTGCGCATCAAGGACGGCGCCTGGGAACTGGTTGAATAACACTTTTCCCAACGGGACAAATCCATGCAGGAATTTCTACAGTATTTTTTCTCAGGCGTTACCAACGGGGCCATTTACGGTATCATCGCGCTGGGCTTCTCCATGCTCTACCGGTCCACCGACCTGATTAATTTCTCTCACGGGGAATTCGTCATGATCGGGGCTCTCTCCATGGTCACACTGACCATGACCTTGAAAATTCCCGTAATATGGGCTTTTTTCATTGTCGTGTTCGGCGTCGGCCTTCTGGGAGTAGTTTTCGAGAGGCTGGCCATTCGCACCGTAAAGCGCCCCGAGCCCATCGTGCTCATTATCATCACGGTGGGCGCGTCCATATTTCTGCGGGGGGCGGGCATGCTGGTATGGGGGAAAAACGCGCAAAGCATGCCGCCCTTCACCCCGCACCCCCCCCTGGATATCGCCGGCGCGCGCCTGCTGGTCCAAAGCATCTGGATACTGGTTATCGCTATACTGATCGCCGCATGCCTTCACCTTTTCTACAGGCGGACGCTCACCGGGAAAGCCATGTACGCATGCGCAATAAACAAACAGGCGGCCTGGCTAGTGGGCATTCCGTCCAAGATGATGATCCTGCTGGCGTTCGGCCTTTCCACCGGCATGGGGGCGGTTGCCGGCGCCATCATCGCCCCCATCACGATGCCCGCCTATGACATGGGGGCCATGCTGGGGTTGAAGGGCTTTTGCGCCGCAATGCTCGGGGGGCTGGGCAGCCTTTGGGGCTCGCTTCTGGGCGGTTTTCTACTGGGCGTCCTGGAGGCCATGGGCGTGGGCTTCGTCTCTTCGGGGCTCAAGGATGCCACGGCATTTTTACTGCTCCTGCTCGTCCTGTATTTCCGGCCGCAGGGCATTATCAGCGCAGCTTCCGTGAAACGGTTTTAACATGATCCGAAAAGACAAGCACCTCATCGCCTGTTTTGTTTTTGCGGCCGCGGCCATTGCCACCGGCCTTCTGGTGGAAAACGCCTATTACCTGCAGGTGATGATCTTTATCGGCATAAACACCCTCCTGGCACTGAGCCTCAACATGCTCATGGGATATGCGGGACAGATTTCCCTGGGGCACGCCGCTTTTTACGGCATCGGGGCCTACACTAGCGCAATTTTATCGACCACGTACAATATCTCCCCGTGGCTGGCGCTCCCCGCCGCCGTTTTCACGGCCATGGCCATCGCGTATGTCGTCGGCAGGCCGACGCTCCGCCTGACCGGCTACTACCTGGCCATGGGCACGCTCGGCTTCGGGATCATTGTCAACATTATTTTCCGGGAATGGCACAGCGTCACAGGCGGCGCTTCCGGGTTCGTGGGCATCCCCCCCCTTGAAATCGGGAGTTTCGCCTTTGACACCGACCGGCGATATTTTTTCCTGGTATGGGGCGTCGTCCTGTTTTTTTTCATCATTTGCCGGCGGATCATTGATTCGCGGGTTGGGCGCGCCCTGCGGGCCATCCACGACGGGGAGCACGCAGCAGCGGCGGTCGGCGTCGACACCGCGAAAATGAAGCTGAAGATCTTTGTCCTGAGCGCGGCCATGGCCTCCCTTGCAGGGTTTCTGTATGCCCACCAGATTTTTTTCATCAGTCCGGGAACCTTCAGTTTTCTTGCTTCCATCCGGATCGTGACCATGGTCGTTATCGGCGGGATGGCCAGCATATGGGGCTCTCTGCTGGGCGCGTCCCTTCTTACCCTGCTCCCGGAATGGCTCCATGCCTTTGCGGATTATGAAATGATGGTCTACGGCCTGGTCCTCATGCTGGTAATGATTTTCCTGCCGCAGGGACTCACCCGCGGCATTCTCGATATTTATGAAAACAGCCGGAAAAAAAATGACAAGTAACGCGCATCTTCTGGCCATTGATTCGATTTCCAAAGCGTTCGGCGGCGTCCAGGCGATCGATACCGTCAGCTTTACGCTTTCGGCCGAATCCATAACCGGGCTTATCGGCCCCAACGGCGCCGGCAAAACCACGCTTTTCAACCTGGTGACCGGTATTTTCCCCACGGATTCCGGCGATATCCTGTTCAAGGGAGAATCCATACACGAAAAAGCGGTGCACGAGCTGGTCGACATGGGCCTCGGCCGGACATTTCAGAACGTGGAACTGTTTTCCAGCATGAGCGTGCTTGAAAACGTGCTGGTCGGGCTCCATACAAGGACCTCATGCGGCATCATCGGCAGCGTCCTCCGAACGCGCCGGCTGGTCCAAGAAGAACGGCGGGCACGGGAAAGGGCGCTCGAACTGCTGGATTTTGTCGGGCTTGCGGATCTCGCCAACCAGAGGAGCAGCGACCTCCCCTTCGGCTGGCAGCGACTCCTGGAACTGGCCAGGGCCCTTGCCTCGGAACCGGCGCTCCTTCTGCTCGACGAACCCGCGGCAGGTCTGAACATGGGGGAAACCGATACGCTGGGGGAGCTGATCGAAAGCATCCGGAAGCAGGGGATCACCGTCCTTCTTGTAGAGCATGACATGGCCCTGACCATGAAAACCTGCGACCGCATTGTCGTCCTCGATCGGGGCAAAAAAATCGCCGAAGGCCCCCCCCGGGCCATTCAGTCCGATGAAGCGGTCATGGCGGCGTATCTGGGAAAACCGAAGTAAAACCGCTCCCATACAGGGCCGTAAGCGGTTTTCGGTTGTATGTGGTATAGTACAAGTTGCCCTTTACAAACAACTTGCGACCAATTTACAATACTGATGGCGCCGTAAAAAGTCCAATATCTGCGTTACGCGTGATTTCTCAGAACTTCATCACGCCAAAGGCGTGACTGCATTCTTCGAAATCACGCAAGCCTTGATCTTGAACTTTTTACGGCGCCATCTGAAAATCGATTTTTATGCGTTCATAAATACTTACAACCTATAACTTACAACTTATAACTTACAACTTATAACTTACCAACGACACCCCATGCTTCGCATACGGAACCTCAAATGTTTTTACGGCCAGATCATGGCCGTTAAAGGGATCACCCTCTCGGTCAAGGAGGGAGAGATCATCGCCCTGATCGGCGCCAACGGCTCCGGCAAAAGTACGCTCATGGCCTCGGTCAGCGGCCTTTTGCCCACATGGACCGGGGAAATTCTCTTCGAAGGAAAGAACCTGAAAGGCATGGATCCGCCTGCCGTGGTAAAAGCCGGCATCAGCCTGGTGCCGGAGGGGCGGTTGATCTTCCCGCCCATGTCGGTGCACGACAACCTCATTCTCGGGGCCTATACGATGCTGAAAAAAAAGGCGCGGGAGGATGTGCAGCAGGCCATGGAAACCGTTACCACGCTTTTCCCCATCCTGAAAGAGCGCTTCTCCCAGCCGGCCGGCACGCTTTCCGGCGGGGAGCAGCAGATGCTTGCCATCGGCCGCTCTCTCATGGCGCGCCCCCGGCTCCTTCTTCTGGATGAACCGTCCATGGGGCTCGCGCCCCTGGTTGTGGAAAAAATCATGGATGTGCTGGAATTATTGCGGGGCCAGGGGCTGACCATTCTTCTCGTGGAGCAGAATGCCCGGGCGGCCCTCACGATTGCCGACAGGGGGTATGTATTTGAAACCGGTTCCGTCGTTCTGGAAGGATCTGCGGACGAACTGCTTGCCGACACCAACGTAAAACGCGCCTATCTCGGCAAGGACTACGAGGAGTTTGATGATGAAAACCGATGACTTCTTGGAATATACGCCGGAAGAGAAAACACAGCTTCAGCTCGAGAGGCTGCAAAGCACCCTGAACCGCGCCTACCGGCAGGTCAATTTCCACCGGCAGCGCATGAACGCCGCCGCGGTCGAACCCGGGCAGATCGAGTCCCTTGCCGACATGTCGCTGCTGCCGTTTCTGGAGCGGGCCGATTTCAGCGAGCACTACCCGTACGAGCTGTTTGCCGTGCCGCTGCGCGACATCGTCCGTATCCACACGGCGCCCGGCATCTCCAGGAACCCTACCGTAAGCGGGTACACCTCCCAGGACCTTGACATGTGGCGGCGCATTACCGCCAGGGCCCTGACCGCCGCTTCGGTGTCAGCCCATGATATTCTGCAGGTTGCCTTTAACCAGGGGCTGGCCAACTGGGGGCGGGACTACAAGGACAGCGCGGAGGACATCGGCGTCAGCGTCATCCCAAACACCCAGCTTTCCATCGACAAACAGTTCATGATCCTGCGCGATTACAAAACCACGGTCCTTGTCACAACGCCGGCCATGGCCTTCCAGCTGGCCGACTACATGCACCGGATGCAGATCGGCCCCGCCGCGCTCAATCTCAACACCATGATTATCGCGGGGGAGACCATCAGCGACGACTTCCGGAAAGATATAGAAGAGCGGGCTTTCGTGACCTGCTGGCTCCACTACGGGTTAAGCGAGGTGCCGGGGCCGGCCATCGCATTTGAATGCACCGCGCATGACGGGCTGCACATCAGCGAGGACCATTTTCTGGCGGAAATCATCGACCCGGAAACAAAGGCCATACTGCCGCCGGGGGAAACCGGTGAACTCGTTTTGACCACCCTGACCACGCGGGCCTTCCCCCTGATTCGATTCCGGACGGGCGACACGGCCCGCATCATGGAGGCGCCCTGCTCCTGCGGAAGCCCCCTTGCCAGGATACAATTATTCCCGGAGCGCACCGACGACATCATGAAGGTCGACGGCGTGAAGATCCACTCCCGGCAGGTCTGCAATATACTGGAAGACACACTGCCCGTAACGACCGAGCAGATCAACTGCCGGGTGAGAGACGACAAGGGGAGCAAACAGCTGGAAATCCTCATCCCCATGAACGATGAGATTTTTTCCGACGAGATCAAAGAAATTGAAAAACTGCTCAGGAAAACCGAACACCGGTTGCGGGAAGACCTCGGGGTAGCGGTGCTGATCCGGCTGGTCGAACCGACCAGCCGGAATTCATTCGAATAATCGGTGTTATACTACGGAGATACGAGAACCCATCTCAACTTTCTCTACGAAAACCCATCTCAACATTCGGATTTCGGTTCCAGATCGCGGCGGGGTCTTGTTTCAAACCGCAGACATGCTCGTGTATATCGAGGATTTGGAATAAGACCCCAACAAAGATATTGGGCCGAAAGACAATGTTGAGATAGGTTCTATTCTGTTTCATAGGACATGACATACACTTCCAGCTCATCGGGCATCTCGGTCGGTGGCTCGCCGCTGCCCCCTGTGGAATAATATGCCAGGCCCTTGATCTCGAAGTCCGCCCGTTCCCCCTTGCCAAGAAAACGAATAAGGTCCTTCTGCTCATCGGCTTTGTCCGTATCCGTGAGATGCCATTCCGCCTGCCGGTATGCAGAGCCGCATGAGGGGCAGTCACCGGTAATGACCACGTCCCTTGCATCCGCGGTCCCGATATTGCGAATGGTCCCGTTGGCCGTCACCGTGAATAGAAACCTGCCGTCCTGGACGATGGAATACTCCAGATCGGAGAAATCGAATTCCGCCTCCCCCTTTTCTTCTCCGCAGCCTGAAAAGACCAATACAACGCCCATCAGCAATACAAAAGCACTGATTGAAATCGCCCTGGTAATCATCCTTGCATAACCCCCTTTTGTAATGGTTGTCTTCATCGCGGCCTCATTTTCTTATAAAAAGATTCCTGCTGAACCGTAGAAATAAAAAGGTATCTTCGTGTACGGATATGCTCCCTATCGGCATTATTATCAGTAGAATCCCGATTAATCAAGTAATAACCACGGAAAATATTTTCATGAAGGCCCTGCCCACAATGCGTAATGTACTGACTGGCAAACGCCCCGAAATACATCGGGTTGCTTTTTTCCTTGATTTTATTCGACAATTGACTTAATTATTGAAAATACATGAGATAGCATGCACGCAACATCAAGGAGGTAGGAAATGAGAAAAAGCCTGATTGCCATACTACTAACCGGGTTATTCATTACAGCCGTTCATGGCATATGCTTCGGCGAAAACCTCATCAAAAACGGCAGTTTTGAAGACATCAACCCGGACATGACCCCTGTGGGCTGGACCATAAGTACATCGAGAAACACCGAGATAGATCTTTCCTTTGATGCGGCGGACAAGATAAGCGGGAACCGCTCCCTTAAAATCAGTGTGCTGAGCCCTGCCGGATTTGCAACCCTTCTTCCTGAGAAAGCGTCCATAGGCGCGCCTGTGCCCGGAAAAAAATACCAACTGACATTATGGGTCAAGGCAGAAAACCTGGATTACAGCCAGACAATGGTAACCCCGGCGGTACGATTGGATTTCAGGCCCACCCGTGCCCGGCCGATGCACATGATCGACCTGATAACAGACCGGGAGCCCGGTGCGGGATGGCAGGAGCTGCGTCTGGAGGTAACCGCACCGAAGGATGCACAGCGGTTTATCTTCGACATCCTGCTTACGCAGGGCACCGTATGGATTGATGATATATCCCTGACAAGAATCGATTAGGCCCTATTCCAGAAGCACATCCGACAACTGCTGAAGGTGCTTCTCCTCTACTGCTGTTTTTTTGAGGAAATATTCCCGGGCCGAGCCGTATTTGCTCGATATGTGGTCAATGACCGCCTCTATGCAGTCCCTGGGTGCGGTCAGATAGGGAAACACCTGTTCCGGGTCGATGCCGTGATCGCTCATCATCCGGTACAGGTCGGGCAGAAGCCTGGCAATGTAGATGTTTGACAACTGGTGGTCATCCACCACGGTTTTTTCGGGGACGCCCACGGCGAGCAGCAGCAATGCCGCGCAGGTTCCCGTGCGATCCTTCCCCCCGGTGCAATGAAACACCAGCGGCCCCTTCCGGTTATCGATCACCTCGAAGGCAACCGCCTCCCATGTCCCGGCAAACGACTCGAGGTTATTGATATAGCCGTCCACCATGAAATCGGCCGTCAACCAATCCGTATCCCCTTTTTTGAACCGCTTTACCGCTTCCGTGAAATCAAATTTCCCGTGGGTAACCGGCAGGTGGATGTAGGCCGTGCTGCCGTCGCTGGGCAGCAGGTCCGGGGCATTGGCGGCCTCCGATCCGGTCCTGAAATCGATTACGCGTCGTATGCCCATGCTCCGGATAAGGGCCAGGTCTCTTTCAGAAAGCCCGGAAAGCCCGTCTGACCGATAAACATGCCCCCATCGGACCCGCCGGCCGTCTTTTGCGCCATATCCCCCGATGTCCCGAAAATTGACCGCGTTGTCGAGCTTCACCCGCCGCTCGGCGATCATTATCCGGCTGCTGCCGGTCACGATCTCAAAATAATGCCGCGCGCCGGGATCAAGCCCCTTAATATCGACGCAACCGTTATCCGATATTGCTACGGGCGTATTTCTGTCAATGGCCGCCGGGGATGTGCCGTGGTAAATGGCCGCGCTGTTTTCCGCAGCCGCAGATTCCCAGCATATCCGCCAGGCGCCGGCGTCGATTTGCTCCACCGCCGCAAAAATAATCCCGTCCGTGTTTGTATCTGGTTTCTCCATGGGGGCCTACTATACTAAAATCGCCGCGAAAAACCAAGCAGGTAAAGGGATTTTCTTTGCAAAAAAGAAAGGATGGCGCGGGGCTTTGATCCGGCTATGGACATCAGGAAAATCCATGATTATGATTTTTTATATACAGCCGAATATTGGTGGCACCGTAAAAAGTCAATTTTGGACGGCAAAGTAAAAAGTTCAAGATCAAGGCGTGTGCAATTTTTGAAGAATTGAGTCACATCTTTGGCGTGATGAGATTCTTCAAAGATTGTGCGCAACGCAGATATTGGACTTTTACGAAGCCGTCAATATTCAAAGAACACAACATGACGAAGGCTCGACGGCGCTGCTGCCTGGCGCCGCGAGCGTTTCCACTTGAATTTTCGCTTTGCAAATCAGGCAAAAAATCAAATGGGAGGTCGACATGGAAAAAATATCTTCCGGTATTCTGAAAAAACCCCGCACCCTGGCCCCGTCCGGTAAGCGTTCCAAAACCGCCAGACACTATATCGAAGAGGCCCTGCACGAGGCCGGGATTACAATCAACGGCGACAGACCCTATGACATCCTCGTCTATAACAATGATCTCTATGACCGGGTCATAAGCGAAGGGAGCATCGGCGTCGGCGAAAGCTACATGGACGGCTGGTGGGACTGCCCGGCACTGGACCAGTTTTTCGACAAAATTTTCCGGGCGAATATAAAAAAAATTTTTGAGGGCAACTGGCATTTTTATGCGCATGTCCTGAAGTCCCGCGTGCTGAACCTCCAGAAGGGAAAACACGCCTATGAAGTCGGCATTCGCCACTATGACGTGGGAAACGACTTTTACCGGGACATGCTCGATCGTCGGATGACCTATACGTGTGGATACTGGGCCGACGCCGCCACCCTCGACGAGGCGCAGGAAGCCAAACTGGATCTCATCTGCCGCAAGCTGCAGCTGAAGCCCGGCATGAGCGTGCTCGATATCGGCTGCGGCTGGGGCTCGTTTGCAACCTACGCGGCGGAAAAATACGGTGCGGAAGTCACCGGGGTCACCATTTCAAGGGAGCAGGCGGAAATGGCGGAACAGGAATGCAGCGGACTACCCGTTGATATAAGGCTCCAGGACTACCGGGACGTGACCGGAAAATTTGACCGGGTCCTTTCCATCGGGATGTTCGAGCACGTCGGGTACAAGAATTACCGGACCTACATGGAGACCACCGCGCGCTGCCTGAAAGAAGACGGTATTGCCCTTCTCCAGACCATCGGCAGCAACAAAAGCGTCCACACCAGCAACCCCTGGATCAACAAATACATCTTCCCCAATTCCATGCTCCCGTCCATTGCCCAGATTGGAGATGCCATGGAAGGGCTTTTCGTCATGGAGGACTGGCACAATTTTGGCCCCGATTACGACAAGACCCTCATGGCCTGGCACGAAAACTTCGAGAAATTCTGGCCCAAACACCGGGAGCACTACGGGGAGCGGTTTTACCGCATGTGGAATTTTTACCTGCTGAGCTGCGCCGGAACCTTCCGCTCCCGGGTGAACCAGCTGTGGCAGATCACCATGACCCGGACGGGAAGGCCCCAGCCGGCGTGCAGGCTTTCATAAAAAAGACACCTGGCAGAGGGGGTCCTCTTTTTTTATCATCGCCGCAATCCGGGCCCGGTCCCCCTTGTCCTTTACCGGGCGCACAAGGGATACCGGGCGGTTGTCGGGACCGGTTTTGCAATGCCACTGGTCAACGACGCCTGCAACCATGGCGTAGGCGCTCCCCCCGACCCCGCAGCAGGACCGATCGATCATGAAAAACCCCTTATAGACCAGCAGGTCCCCACAGGGATCAGCGACCCGTCTCTCTTCGGTGAACATGTATTCCCCGCCGATGGCCGATATGGGCTCATTTACCGCTGGATGTGCAAAAAAAACGCGGTCATCGTCCATTTTTCCCCGCTTGTTATAGAACTTTGAAGGATTGATGAAATCGTAAAAGTCACGATCAGACGGCTTTGAAAAAAGTTCAAGATCAAGACGCGTGCAATTTTTGAAGAATTGAGCGTACTTAGCCGTAAGTAAGATTCTTCAGAAATTGTGCGCAACGCAGATATTGGACTTTTACGAAGCCGTCAAGGATTGATGGACTTGTAAAAAGTCTTTTACAGACGGCTTTGTAAAATGTTCAAGATCAAGGCGCGTGCAATTTCTGAAGAATTGATCGTACTTTGCCGTACGTGAGATTCTTCAGAAATTGTGCGCAACGCAGATATTGGACTTTTTTCAAAGCCGTCAAGGATTGCCAAACGCGCATGCAACTGGTACTATATCTGTAAACCGGAGCGAAGCGCAATGTTTGAATTGCATTTTCATCATGTTGCAGCTGCGGCGCACACCGTGCCGGAACAGGAAAAAGGACCATGATACGAATGCCCACGAATATGCTGGCAGGGTTTCTGCTCCGGCTGATGGCCGTCAATTTCAACTTCCGCACCGGGCTGCGGCAGTACATGAAGGATGCGGACGGCTGGATCAACTTTTCCGTGGGGATGAAAACGGAAACCGGCACGCTTTGCGCCGCCATTGTCTTTCATAACGGCACCGTCCGCGTTGTGCGCCCCATTCCCCCCACGGTGGACGTCACGCTCCGCTTTGCCGACGATGACGCCCTGATGGAGATGCTTCGCATCACCCCCAACGAGATGCTGACCATGATTCTGCACAACCGCATGGTGCTCGAAGGGAACCTTGCCACACTCCAGCTGTTCAACTTCTACATCTCCCTTCTGTTGGGGGGCAAACACCGGCGCATGCTTGAAAAGCGGCATGCCCGGGATGTCCGGGGCCGGAAAAAGCGCTACGGTGCGCACGATCCACGCCTGGCCGAGGCCCTTGACAGCCGGAAACGGGGACAGCTTGCCGCCCCGACGCGCGACAAAGGGGTATTTTACCTTCACGACCCGTACCTTTCTCAATACCGCCTGGACGATTTTCCGCGGGTAAAGGCATTTCTGGACGTCCATTTTACCGCTAAGCCCGTGGTTTGCACCGAACGCCCCCGGCTGATCACACAGTGGCACCGGGCCAACGGCTTTGAAACCCGGGCAGACGGCGCCCCCTGGTCCCCCGCCCTTCGGCAGGCATACGCGTTCAAGCATCTCATGGAAAACAAGAAGCCCGTCATCCGGCAAAACGACCTGGTGGCCGGCACCACCACCGCCAGCGAGACCTGCGGCGTGGTCATCTACCCGGACGCCCAGGGCACCATGATCTGGGGGGAACTCAATTCCGTGGACCACCGCATCCTGAACCCGTACCATATCACACAGTCGGATATCCGGGAGCTGCACCACGACATCCTCCCCTTCTGGCTGAGCCGCAATTTCCGGGAATGGGTGAGAACAAAATACGACTACCCCCTGTGCCAGCGCCTGGAGGAGCGGTGGGTGGCCTATTTTGTATGGAAATCCGTGGGCATCTCCCATACCATTCCGGATTTCCCGATGATCCTTGAAAAAGGGGTCCGCGGCATCACCGGGGAAATCGATGCAAAACTGGCCGCCCCCGCCGGCCCGGGGCGCACCCCCCTGTCCGCCGGGCAGAAAGACGTCCTTTCGGCCATGAAAATCAGCCTCCAAGGGCTTGCCGCTTACGCCCTTGGCCTTTCCGAAGAAGCCGCCCGTCTTGCCGCCGGAGAAGCCGACCCTGCACGCAAAAAGGAGCTGGCGCATCTCGCGGACATATGCCGCCGCGTGCCGCATAATCCCGCGCGCACCCTGGACGAGGCTGTCAACAGCGTATGGATCACCTGGGTGGCGCTGCACATGGAAAACACCAACACCGGGCTTTCCTTCGGCCGCCTGGACCAGTGGCTCCAGCCTTATTTTGCGGCCGACATGGAAAAGCTGTCCACCCGGGAAGAGCGCGACGACTATCTCCGCCATGCCATCGAACTGATCGGCTGCTTTTTCATGCGCGGTACCGACCACCTGCCGCTGGTCCCGGACATCGGCAACTACCTGTTCGGCGGCAGCTCCTCGGACCAGGCCATCACCCTGGGGGGCATCACCCCGGACGGAAAAGACGGGGTGAACGACATGACCTACATCTTCCTCAAGGTCACGGAGATGCTCTCGATCCGCGATCCCAACGTAAACGCCCGCTTTCACCCGGAGATAAACAGCGACGCCTATCTCAAGCGCCTCTGCGAGGTCAACCTTGTCACGGCCGCCACCCCTTCCATGCACAACGACCGGAAAGTCATGGAATCCCTTGCCCCCCACGGATACCCGGATGAGGACATGCGGGACTGGGCGGCCACCGGATGTGTGGAGCCGACCCTTTGCGGCAGGCACATGGGGCACACCGGCTCGATCCTCATGAACATCGTGGCGGGCATGGAAATGGCCCTGAACAACGGTGCCCACCCCCACTTCCACGAACAGGGGTCGCCGAAAACCGGCCGCATTGAAAACGGCGATTTTGACACCTTCGAGAACTTTTTCCGGGCCTATCTCGCCCAGCAGCAGTTTTTAATCGACAACGCCGTAACGCTCAACAACATGCTGGCCGAGGCCCACGAATTCATGCGCCCCACCCCGCTTCTCTCCGCCCTGATGCGGGGATGCCTGGAAAAGGGGGCCGACGTCACCGCAGGGGGGGCCGCCTACAACACCTCGGGCACTGCCAACATCGGCCTGGCCGACGTGACCGATTCGCTCATGGCGATCAAAACCCTGGTCTTCGATACAAAGGCAGTCTCCTTTGCCCGCTTGAAAAAGGCGCTGCTCAACAGTTTCGACGACGATCCGGAGTTGCGGGCCCTGATCCAGAGCCGCGTTTCGCGCTTCGGCTCCGGGAGCCGGGACGCCGTAGACATGGCCAACCGGGTGACCGCGGCCCTGCACCGGATGTACGGCGAGAAACGAAACCACCGGGGGGGCGTCTATACCACCGGGTTCTGGTCCATGTCCCAGCACGTGGCTTACGGGAACCTGTCCGGCGCACTCCCGTCGGGGCGCATAGCCGGAAAAGCCTTCACTCCCGGGCTCACCCCAAACCCGGAGGCCTCCATGACCTTCCTGGACAACATCCGGGACGTGGCGCAGCTCGACCCCGTGCAAATGGACAACAACATCGCCTTCAACGTCAAGCTCAACCCCGCTTCGACAGACACCCGGCAGAAAACCGTGGACACCATGCACGCCTATGTCAAGACTTACTTTGATCTGGGGGGCATGCAGATGCAGTTCAACGTCGTCAACGCGGACATGCTCAAAGACGCCATGGCCAATCCAGAGCACTACCGGAATCTCCTGGTTCGGATTTCCGGGTACAACGCCTATTTTGTCACCCTGAACCGGGACATGCAGATCGAGTTGATCGAACGGGCGGAGTTCGGCATGTAGCAAACTGCGTGCCGGGGAAAGGGAAACATGCCGGAACCGACAACAGACTACGAAGGCTGGCGGGTCTACCTGCAGCCGCGGGTGATGGGTATGCTCTTTTTAGGCTTTTCCGCCGGCCTGCCGCTGCTGCTCGTGGGGGGGACCTTTACAGCGTGGCTTCGCGACCTGGGCGTGGAACTGGCGGCCATCGGGTTTCTCAGCTGGGTCGGCACGGCCCATTCCATAAAGGTGCTCTGGGCCCCCGTCGTGGACCGGGCCCCCCTGCCCGTGCTAACACGCGTGTTCGGCCGCAGGCGCGCATGGATACTCGCCGCCCAGGTAGCCATCGGCGGTTCCCTGCTGGGCATGGCGCTCACGGATCCCACCGAACAGCTGTGGCTGGTCGCCGTCTGGGCCGTCATCGCCGCGTTCGGCTCGGCCACCCAGGATGTCGCCATCGACGCCTACCGGGTGGAAGCCGTTGCCCGGCATCGCCAGGGCGCCATGGCCGCCACCTACGTCACCGGGTACCGCGTTGCCCTGCTGGCTGCAGGCGCCGGGGCCCTTCATATTGCGGCAGTGGGCAGCTGGACCCTGGCCTACGCGACAATGGGCGTGCTCATGGTTGTGGGGATTGTCACCACCCTGGTCACCCGCGAACCAGACGTATCCATCAACTCCCAGACCGCGGCCCTGGAGGAAAGCGTCACGCAATACCTGGCCGAAACCACGGACATCGGGCTGCGGCGGCGCTTCACCGCCTGGTTCATCGGCGCGGTCGTCTGCCCGTTTGCGGACTTTTTCAAGCGATACGGCAAGGCGTCCATCATCATACTCCTTTTCGTGGCCACGTTCCGCATCAGCGACATCTTCATGGGGGTCATGGCCAACCCGTTCTACCTGGACCTGGGCTTCAGCAAGGGGGAAATCGCCAACATCGCCGCTGCGTTCGGACTGGCCATGACCCTGCTCGGCGCCGCCATCGGGGGCCTTCTGATAGCCCGTTTCGGCATTGCCGTCATGCTGCTGTTCACCGCCTTTATGGCCCCGGCCACCAACCTCACCTTTGCCTGGCTCGCCGCCATCGGCCCGGAAATCCACGGCCTGATCTTTGCCATCATCGCAGACAACATTACCGGCGGCCTGGCGATTTCCGTCTTTATCGCATACCTCTCGAGCCTGACCAATACCGCCTACACGGCCACCCAATACGCCCTGTTCAGCTCCCTGATGACACTTCCCGGGCAATTCGCCGGCGGGTTCACAGGACTTTTGGCCGAACAGGTGGGGTGGACCGGCTTTTTTCTGATCACTGCAACCACGGGGATACCGGCGATTCTCCTTGCCGGGGTGCTCATGAAAATCGCCCATCCCGATTACACCCGCCGCCCCGGCATGGAGAACTGAAACAAAAGGGAAAAAACCCAAAGGAAAGAACATGGACGATCATCGTGAAATCAACGGCAGCGCCAATCCGGACAAAAGGCTGCCTTCCGGGTTCTCGCTTTGCGGCAGGGTACTGACCCTGACCGTGGGACTTCCCGCATCCGGCAAAACAACGTTTGCCGAAAACGCTGGGGTCGATTTCACCATATCCCTGGACGACTGCAGGGAAACGCTCTGGGGGGACAGGGCGATTCAGGACGGCCGGGGCGGGATCAACGCCCTGCTCGCCCTGCAGGACGCCCTCATCCTCGAGGCCATGAAGGAAAACAAGAGCATCATCGTACACAACACCAGCATCCTGAAAAAATACCGGACGCCGCTGCTCGAACTGGCCAGAAACAAGGGATACCATACACAGATCGTCTATTTTGACATGCCCGTGGAAAAATGCATCCGGAGAAACCAGCAGCGAAGGGACGCAGTCCCCCGGGAAGCCATGGAAGACTTTGCCGCCAAACTGGAGGTGCCCGCCGCAGACGAAGCCGACCGGGTGGTGACCGCCAGCATGCTGGATGAAACGCTCGTGAAAAATCCGTGCGAGGCGCCGCCATAGCGGCACATCCCGCAGGCGGCCGCGCCGGGCACGCCTGATCAATTGTCCGGCTGTGCCGACTCCCGGATAGCATCCACGGCCTCTTTTGCCTGCGCTGCCGCATCCCGGGCCCGCTCCACCTCCTCCACGCGGTCGCTGTCGCCTCCGCCGGTACGGGCGTCCATGTTCTGAATCACCAGATAGCCCACGACCAGCAATGCAAGCACCACCGTCACGAGAAACACGCCCCGCATATTCACCTCTTATTCTTTGTTCTTTTTTTTATCCCGGTGCTTCCGGTCCCACCCCCAGTTCTCATAATACTCCCAGGAGGCGATCTGGTTCAGTTCCTTGATTTCGCGGTCCTTGTGCAGCAGGGCCGCCCGGATCACATCACCGATGGAAAGCAG
>JAWOAV010000195.1:0-50071 GCA_046498365.1 Desulfosalsimonadaceae bacterium | reverse complement strand
ATATACGCGGCGGAACTCGGGGCCTCCGGTTTCGCGCTGGGGGTCATCATCGCCGGGTTTGCATTGAGCGGCGGCATTCTGCAGCCCTTTGTCGGCGACCTTTCCGATCGTCACGGCAAAAAGGGATTTTTGATCGCCGGGCTGTTTATATTCGGCCTTACCGGGTACACGTATACATTTGCCGAATCCGTTACCCATCTCGTGATTATCCGCATTCTGCACGGCGCCGGCTCTGCAATGATCGTCCCCATGGCCATGGCCTATATATCCGACCTCTCCCCGGCGGGCAAAGCAGGAAAGTACATGGGAATGCTCAATATTTCCATTTTTGTCGGCATCGGGGGCGGGCCTTTGCTGGGTGGATTTTTCCTGGACCACTGGGGCCGGGATTCCGCCTTTTACGCCATGGCACTGCTCAGCATATTCTCATCGGTTCTCGTTGCCACGGTCCTTCCGCGACAGCAACCCTTGGCGATACAGGAAAAAAGAGCCTCCATGAGTTCTGTGTTTCGGCGGATGCTTCACAGCCGACGGGTCATGGGCATTCTGCTTTCACGCATGGCAACCATGATCATCATGGTTCCGACGTTTGCGTTTCTTCCCCTGCTCATGAAACAGCATATGACTGCCAGCGGCACGGAAATCGGCATGGTGATCGCCAGTCGTACGCTTGTCAATGCCGTATTCCAGATGCCCTTCGGCAGCCTGGCCGACCGGTGGCATAAAAACCGCCTCCTGTTGATCGGCAGCACCATTATCAGCATCGGCATCCTGGCGGTACCTTTTGCCGGCAGCCTGGTCGCGCTGCTGCTTCTGTTCGCGATGATCGGGCTGGGGGAGGCTGTTTCATGGCCTGCGCTGGCGGCATTGGCAGCGGAAGAAGGCCACGCATACGGCCACGGGTCAATGATGGGGGTATTCAACATGGCCATGAGCGCCGGGCTTTTCATCGGGGCGATGGGCGTGGGCGCCATGGTGGACGTACTGGGCATCGCGTGGGCGTTCTACATTGTCGCCCTGTTCCTTTTTGCAAGTGCGGTTGCTTCAGCGCTTATGATCCGGCCTTCCGGGCGTTTTTCTTCTTTCCCCCGGCCTTTTCGGCGTTTATTTAAACGCAGCCCCTGGTTTTAATCCGATCCCCTTGAGAATCTTTGCAAGAGGGCAAAACCCGGTAAACGCGGCTTGCAGCAGATTGGCGCCGACGAATGCCGTTAACAGCAGCCAGTAGGTGGTATGAAGCAGGGATAATACAACGCTGATGAGAATCAACGCCCCGGCAAACGCAAAAACTGTCCGGTCAATATTCATCGTTTCCTCCTTATGTAAAAATGAAACAGGCGAAATATCCGGTCGACTGTGTTAAAGGTAACCATTAAAAATTTTTTTGACATGAAAAATGCGATAGGGGCTTGTCTGCTCCAAAGAAAATGCCTGAAGGGATGCAAAAAGAAGTGCGTGCGGGCAGTGCCCGCTGCGGGAGCGCGATAAAAGGGGGAATGGGGGCGGTTCTGTCAATCCGTATTCTCCTGAATAAATGCGTGGAGGCCGGTTTTTTCCTTCAGGGTCTCAAGAGCGTCCCGCGCGTCGGTTATGGTGTTGAATTGTCCGACCCGGACCATATGAAAGGTTTTCCCCCCGAGTTCTTTTGTAACAATGGTGGCGTCAAACTGGTTTTCAGCGAGTTGTCGGTATTGACGCTCCGCGTTTTTCCGGGACAGAAATGCGCCGGTCTGGATATGGTAGAGCCCTTCATCGGGATCGGCCGCGGCGGAAGGCGTTTCTTCCAGAGCGGCCAGCTGTTTTCCGGCGTACGGATTTTCCGGTTCAAGTGCCAGAGCACCTTCGTAGGCTTCCTTTGCCGCCTCCGTATCCCGCGTCTTTGCGAGAATGTCCCCCTTATAACAGAGGGCCCAGTACAAGTCCGGTTTTAGCGCAAGGGCATTTTCCATATCCGCAAGGGCAAGCGCATCGTCCTCCCGCTTAAGATGGCACAGCCCCCGGTTAAAAAAAGCCATGTAGTTGTCCGGGAACTGTTCGATTTCCCGGGTGTAATTTTCAATGGCCTTCCCGCAATCTTCCTTGTAGAACCAGGCCGCTCCCAGGTTGCTGAAAAGGCCTTTCATGTCGGGCCGGAGCTGCTTTGCTTTTTCAAAATCCCCGATGGCCAGATCATATCGTTCGGTTTTGATGTAGGCTTCTCCGCGATTCATATAGGCCCTGGCATTGTCCGGGGAAAGCAGTATCAGCCGGGAAAATATGGTAATGGCCTTTTCCGGCTGGTTGGATGTAAGGTAGGCTACGCCCGTATTGAGTAAATCCTCTTCCGGCGAGGCGGATGCGGGAAGGGGGAAAAGGCCGCATGCAAGCGAAAGACAGACAAGCAGGATGCACAGTTGGTTTTTCACAGGTCTCTCCTTGTTGAGTTGCCGGATGAGCCTTGCCGGCGCGTAAACAGGCTGTAGATTACCGGCAGAAGGATCAGGGTCAGGATGCCTGAAATGAGGATGCCGCCCACCGAGGCCACGCCGATGGCATTGCGCAGCTCCGCGCCGATGCCGCGGCTGACCGCCAGTGGCAGCATTCCCAGCACTGCGGCGATGGTGGTCATGATAATGGGGCGGAACCGTTCACAGGAAGCCAAAATCATGGCTTCGTGGCGGGGAACCCCGGCCGCCGCATTCACGTTGAATTTGTCCAGGATGAGAATGGCGTTGTTGACAACGATCCCCGCCATCATGATGATCCCCATGATCACGAAAATGTCCATGGACAGGCCCGTGATGTAGAGCGACCACATCACGCCGATCAATGCCAGGGGGAGGGAGATGAAAATCATCACGGGCTGCCGGAAGGATTCCAGAATGGCGCCGAGGCAGAGAAATACAAGCACAATGGCGATCAGCATGGCCTCGGCCATCTGCTGCTGCCCTTCGGTCATGACTTCGTACTTTCCCGTAAAAGCGAAATCATAGCCGGGAGGCAGCGTTTTGGACGCCCCGATGGCGGAAATGATTTCTCCTACGGCGGTTCCCAGGGGTGTGCCGGCTTCCAGGTTGGCAAAGACCTTGGAAATGCGCTGCTTGTTTTTGCGGGTAATCAGGATCGGCGAAAGGTTCTCTTCGATATGGGCGATGCTTCCAAGAAGGACCGGCATGCCGGGTTCTCCGGGCAGTTGAAACCGGGCCACCTGATCTTTTCCGCCCTGTTTTTCGTAGCGTACCACGATATCGTAGTTGCGGGCTTCCTGTTTGAAGGTGCCGGCGGTCAGTCCTTCCAGGTTCGCCCGCAGGGTCATCCCCAGGGCCACCGGGGGCATGCCGTGGTCGGCCAGCACCGGGCGGTTCGGCCGGATCCGCAGCTCCGGTTTTCCGGTCCGGACCGTGGTATCCACGTCCAGAAACCCGGGCATGTCCGCGACCATTTCTCCGAAATCCGCCGCAAGGATGTCGAGCACCTCAAGGGACTTCCCGGAGATTTCCAGTTCGATTTCCGTTGACTGGCCGCCGAAGACCCCGGGGCGGGAAACGGAAAAAACCGCCTCGGGATAATCTGCCAGGCGCGAACGGATCATTTCCATGATTTCGGCGATGGGGATGCTGCGCTGGTCCCGGTCCGTGAATTTGAGAAGCATCTGGGCGAGGTAGACCCCTTCGGAGGTGCGGCCGATGACGCCTTCGACCCTGCCCGCCACGGCAAGCCGGTGCCGGAGCTCGGGAAGATCGGCAATGCGGCGTTCCACCTCCTGGAGTCGCTGCCATGTCTGATCGAGATCGTAGCGGGTGGGGTATTCGAGTTTGATAAAAATCTCCCCCCGGTCAGGTTCGGAAATCAACGTCGACCCGATGTCTCCCCCGAGGCGCACGGCGTGGATGAAAATGCCCAGCATCGCCAAAAGGATCATGACGGATACCAGCCGGTGGCGTTCGGCCACGATCAGCAGGCGCTGATACCCGGCAAGCAGGCGCGCAAACCCCCTGTTCCATGCGGCTTCCATACGGACCAGCACCCGGCGGCGATCTTCTCCCCTCGGCCGGAGCAGCAGGGAGCAGAGCATGGGCGTAAGGGTAAAGGAAATAAACAGCGATACAAGGGTCATGATGACCATGGTCAGGGCCAGGGGCTTGATGAACATGCCCACCTTGCTGGCCATCATGGCAAGGGGGAAGAGCACCACCACGTTTGTGCCCGCGCTGGCCAGCACGGCAACAAACCGGGCCTTGGCCCCGATGGCCGCGGCCTCTGACGGTTTGTCAGTCATGTTGAGCCGTTCGGTGATCCCCTCCAGTACCACGATGGAATTGGTAACGAGGATGCCCACGGACATGCCGATGGCGATCAGTGTGGAAGTGTTTAGGGTAAAACCGGCCTTTTCCATGAAAAACAGGCCGATGATAATGGTGAGCGGCATGGTGATGCTGACCACCAGCAGGGTCCGGAAATTATACAGGAAGGCGAACAAAATGGCCGCAGTCAGCAGAATGCCAGCGATTACATTGGACCAGGCACTTGCCACGGTAGATTCGATGTAGCGGCCGTCGTCCGCGATCCAGACCAGTTCCATGCCGCCGGGAAGGACGGCACGGAGGTCGTCCATGGCGCCCCGCACCCGCTTCGTAACGGCCACCGCATTGGCGTCGGCCTTTTTGACCAGGCGGATGGCCACGCAGGGCCGGCCGTCCACCGTGGCCCTCTCGCGAAGTTCGGCCGCGGCCATTTCTACCCGCGCCACGTCGGCTATCCGGATACGCCGTCCATCCTGGCCGGCGATCTGGAGCTGGCCGATACCGGCGGCTGCGGGAAAATCCGCGTCGAATTTGACGCTGTATTCCGTTCCTTCATCCTGAACGCGCCCCGAGGGTACGGTCCGTACCCCGTCCTGTATGGCCTGGTATACGGCAAGGGTGGTGAGGCCCCGGGCTTCCAGTTTTCGGCGATCCGCAAGCACATGGACTTCCCGGGCGGAACCCCCTTGGATTTGTACGTCGGCCACGCCCCTGATCCGTGTCAGCTGGTCCTTAAGGTCGTTGTCGGCGTAATCGTACAGGTCGGCGACGGTCCGGTCCCCGGTAAGGGCCATGGTGATGATGGGTTTGGCGTTGACGTCGAACTTGAGTATTCTGGGGTCTTCCGCGTCGGCCGGAAGGTCCGCCCGGATCAGGTCGATCTGTTCCCGGACGTCCGTTGCCGCGATATCCACATTCATCCCCAGTTCGAATTCCAGCAGGATCTGGTTGACATTTTCCATGCAGGCGGAACTGATGTGTTTGAGCCCGTCAATGGTGCCAACGGCGTCTTCAATCCGTTTGGCCACATCGGTTTCGATCTCTTCGGGGGAGGCCCCGGGATAGACCGTGACGACGGTGATAAAGGGGGCGTCCATCCGGGGCATTTCCTCCAGGCCCATTTTGCGCCATGAATTCAACCCGAGCAGGGTCAGTGCGATGATCAGGCAGCCCATGGCAACGGGCCGGCGGATGGCGGCATTGGAAAGCCACATTATTCACCCCCCTCCCGGACCATCCGCACAGCTGCGCCGTCATTGAGCTGTTCCTGCCCCATGCGGACGACGGGCATGCCTTCGGCAATTTCTTCCCCCGTAATTTCAATCCAGCCATTCGTCTCCAGACCCGTCTGAACCGGTAGCATGCGGGCGCGGCCGTCGGCCACGGTGAAGATGACAGGCCCCTGGCGCCGCTGCAAAACCGCCTCCCGGGGGGCGCCAAGACCTTGTCTTTCCTGGAGCAAAACCGTCACATCGGCCATGGCGCCGGGGACGACGCCTTTGGGCGGGTCCTGGAGGCGGGCCTGGATTTCAAAGCTCCTGAGCTTCGCGTGAATCACGGGGTTTTTGACTGCGACGGGTGCCTCTTCGATTCGAACGGACTGGACAACGGCGGAAAGCCGGGTTTTTTCTGGCAGGACGCGTGCATAAAGGTTTTCGGGAAGAAAGGCCGATATTTCCACAAGGGAGAGGTCGTCGATCCGGATGACCGGCGTTCCCGGGGACGCCATTTCACCGGGTTCGAGCATGCGCCGGCTGACCGTACCGCTGATGGGTGCGACCACCAGTGCGTCGGAAAGGTCCTTTACGGATATGGCAAGGTTGCTCCGGGCCTGCATTTCCTGGGTCCGGGCAAGTTCCAGCCCGGCCTTGGCTTCGGCCAGCTCTGCGGTTGCCGATTTCATCCGGGTTTCCTGGATCTCCAGGGCGTTTTGGGTGATGGCCCCCTGTTCATGAAGTCTTTGATATCTTTTCAGATCCATCCGGATTTTTTCGACATTGGCCTCGACACGGGCAACGGTGGCACGGCGTGCGGAAACCGTCGCCATGGCGACCTTTACCTGGTGTTCGGCGATTTCCGCGCCTCTTTTCAACTTGACATCATCGGTCTGAAACAAACGGGTAGCGCCGGCGGTCACGACGTCCCCCTCATCCACATAAATTTCGTCAATCGTGCCCGGAATCCTTGCCGATACCAGGGCGCTTCGCACGGCCGCCACGCTGCCCGAGACGGTTGCCTCCTCCTTGAAAAGCGTGCTGCGAAGCTCGGAGATCACGACCGGCACGCCCCGGTTTTTCTCTAAAACCCCATCCCGCGGACTTTCCTGGGATGCATCCCCCATGAGTCGCATGCCGAAAAAGAGGCCCGCGACAATCATGGCGAGGGCCGTCCCGATAACCGTTTTCCTGCCAATTGGCATTTTCACTCTTTTCTCCTTACAGGAATGGACTCGCTGGATTCGGTTCGCGCCTCCTCGACATCGATGAGCCGCAGTATTTCATCGATAATACCCCTTTTTTCCTTCCGGCTGCTGCTGGACAGACCCAGAAGTTCCGCCAGCATCAATCCTTCCATTGCCAGCGTCATAACCGCGATAAACGAGGCACTCAGTTCTCCATCGGTGGTGAAATCATCGAAAATCCGCGTTCTGAATTCCCGGGCCGGCGCCATCAGCTCGGGATCATGGGAGGCCGCCGCCAGCAGCGCGCTGCTGATTTTTTTCGTACGCTGGTCGTGAAGAGGGGAGGCCAGGATGTTGGCCTTGAGTTTTCGGGCGGGCGTTTCGGGAAGCCGGGCCAGCTGTTTTTTGGTTCTGAAATCGAGGGTCGCTATCAGGCGGGCCATCATTGCCTGGAGAAGGGCGGATTTGGTGCCGAAGTGATAGAGGAGCCCGCCTTTGCTGACCCCCGCTTTCAGGCTCACCGCGTCTAAGGTCAGGTGGGCCGCCCCTTTTTCAATGACCACGGCCTCGGCGGCGTCCAGGATGACTTCCCGGGCATTTTTGCGGTGCTTCATGAAAAAAGTTCCTTCGAACGGTTTTTATTACACCGTCCGGACGGTATAATAAAAAGCACACAATTTCAATAAAAAAAAATATTTATACCCCGTATCCGAAGGGCCGGAAGCATACGGACAGCGTATCTGCTGGGCACCTGTTCGATGTGTTATGAAGCTGTGTGAAGAGTTGTGTTGACAGACGCCTTTTTGGTCCGTATTATTGCGTTACACGTAATTTTCTGGAACAAGTAACGAACATTTAAGCCCCGGAACAATGTCGCGGGGCTTTTTTTATGCCCATCTGGACGGCTTCGTAAAAAGCCCAATATCTGCGTTGCGCACAATTTCTGAAGAATCTCACGTACGGCGAAGTACGATCAATTCTTCAAAAATTGCACGCGCCTTGATCTTGAACTTTTTCCGTTGCCGTCCAAAATCGACTTTTACGAAAGTATCAATAAAGATAAAGAGGTTTTATGAGTTTTCGAACGTTCAAGCTCCATCCCGCTGTCGCGGCGGGCGTAACCGCCGCCGGATTCACTTCCCCCACCCCCATCCAGACACAGGCCATCCCGCCTGTCATGGCCGGTAAAGACGTCATGGGCCTGGCCCAGACCGGTACCGGCAAAACCGCCGCTTTCGTGCTGCCCATTCTGAACCGGCTCATGGCGGGCAAACGGGGGACCACCCGATCTTTGATCGTGGCCCCGACCCGTGAACTGGCCGAGCAGATTCACGAAGCGATACGGGTGCTGGGGAAAAAAACCGGCTTGAAAAGCATTGCCATCTATGGTGGCGTAGCCATTGGCCCCCAGATAAAATCCGCCGGCAGGGCGGACATCATCGTGGCCTGCCCCGGCCGGCTCCTGGACCATATCGGCCGGAAGACGGTCAACCTTTCAGCCCTGGAAGTGCTGGTGTTAGACGAGGCCGACCACATGTTTGACATGGGCTTTCTGCCCGATATCCGCCGCATCCTGAAACAGGTTCCGGCAAGGCGCCAGACCCTTCTTTTTTCGGCGACCATGCCCACGGAAATCCGGCACCTGGCCGAAGAAAGCCTGACCGATCCTGTCACCGTGAAGGTGGGGATTACGGCGCCGGCTGAAACGGTTTCCCACGCGCTTTTCCCTGTTGCACAGCACCAGAAGACGCCGTTGCTGCTCAAGCTCCTCCAGCAGACCCGGACCGATTCGATCCTTGTATTCACCCGTACCAAGCACCGGGCAAAAAGGCTCGGGGAGCAGCTGAGCCGGGCCGGCTACCGGACGGCATCGCTACAGGGGAATCTTTCCCAGAACCGTAGGCAGGATGCCATTAACGGCTTCCGCGACGGGACTTATCAGATCCTTGTCGCCACGGACATCGCCGCGCGCGGCATTGATATCGCCAATGTTTCCCACGTGATCAACTACGATATCCCCAATACCGCGGATGCCTATATCCATCGCATCGGCCGGACCGGGCGCGCTGCGCATACCGGCGACGCTTTTACCATGGTCACCGAGGAAGATACGCAGATGGTCCGTGCCATCGACCGGGTCATGGGAGCAAGGGTGGAACGCCAGACCCTGCCGGATTTCAATTATGAAGCCGCGGGCGCCAAAACCGAACATCCCTTGCGCCCTGCAGGGGGCAAATCGGCCAATCGAAAGCCTGCGGGGTCCAACCCGGCCGGCCACCGATTCGTGCCGGCAAAGAAACGCGCTATCCCTCAGAAAACGAGTCGGCGCCTAAATCCGAACGGGGGCGCAACGGTGTCTTTTTCCTCCGGGAGCCGGAACAAAGGCCGGTAGATCATTCGAAAGGGGAGAATCTTTTTCTCAAAACGGGGTTTTGTTGCAGCGTCGATAAAAATATTTGACATGCAGGTTTTCCTGGATCATATAAAGACTATGAGAAAGCCTAACCAATTGTAAAATTGGGGCGGAAAGTCACGGGTCTTTTCGAAACCTGCGCTTGTCTGTAATTCGAGTAAGACAGCCGGATTGCCATTTCAACAGTGGAAATCCGGCTTTTTTTATTCTTCAAAAAGCAATAGTACTCTTCCGTCTGTATCCGGCTGCAAAGGGCAGCGGTCATTGTCGCCTTTTTCACCGCGGGATTTGTTTTCGGGCAAGCTGGTCATTAAAAACAGGCCATCAATGGAGTCTATTATGTCTATTGTGACAATTTCCAGAGGGTCATACAGTTGGGGGAAAGAAATTGCTGAAAAAGTTGCTTCTGAATTGGGATATGGATGCATTTCCAGAGAGATTCTGCTTGAAGCATCCAAAGAATTTAATATTCCCGAGATTAAACTTGTCAGGGCGCTTCATGACGCTCCCTCTGTTCTTGAGCGCTTTACTCATGGAAAAGCACGATATCTCTGTCAGATTCGCAAATCGCTTTTACAGCATCTTCAAAAAGACAATGTGGTTTATCACGGATTAGCGGGTCATTTTTTTCTGATGAACGTGAATCATGTTTTTAAAGTCAGGATTACTGCTGATATTCAAGAAAGGATAAATGAAGAGGTCAGGCGGGAAAATATATCCGAAGAAGAAGCCCTGTATATTTTGAAAAAAGATGATTACGAGCGCCGCAAATGGGGCCTTCAAATACACGGACTGGATACATGGGACAGCCGGCTTTATGATATGACCTTGCACATTGGCCTTCTCAGCGTGGATGACGCTGTGGATATCATCTGTCATACGGTCCTAAAGCCGGTTTTCAAAACAACACAGGCGTCTCAGAAAAAAATCAGGGATATGCTTCTTTCCGCAAAAGTGCAGGTTGCCATTATTAATATTCTGCCGACGGCCAGAGTGGAGGCGGATAATGGTATCGTAAGGATCGGAGATTCGAAAATACGGTTGCGTGTGAATAAAGATACTTTACGGGATCTTATAAAGGTTGCAGAACAAGTGGAAGGGGTCACAAAGGTTGATCTTGTTAATGTCACTGATAAAAGAGGGCATGATATGATCAATCCGTTTCACAATGCCTGATTACGAACATCGGCAGGATGAATCTGCACCTCAATATGACAGCAGCCGGGTTGATTGACGTGCCGGTTCACAGAAGCAGCACCGTGGTATTTGCAGTGGGGATATTCCAGATATACTGTCCCCGTAAAGAAGTGAACTGGCAGAAACGAATGGAAAGGAGAAAACATGGTCCCCTCAAATTGCGTAAAGCGTGAAACGGTGAAGGGCGGTTTTCGGTAAAACCGCTCGTTATTCCGGCCAATAAGATTTTATGAGGTTTTTTGGTTTGCTTTGCCGGGGGCACTTGTTATTTTATTATCAGAAGTGGTTTGTGCCATGAAAGAACAACGCCCGTAATCCGCAGTGGGAGCATAATGGCCATTGATCCCTCCGCAGAAATGTTCAAACAGATGGGGCGTCCGGATTTTTACCCCCACCCGGCAAGCACTGTGGAAATTCGGGAAACCCATATTTCCAAAGTCTTTCTTGCGGGAGAGTTTGTTTATAAAGTCAAAAAATCCCTCAACCTGGAATTTCTGGATTTTACCACCCTTGAAAATCGCCGATATTTCTGTCTTCAGGAAGTTTCGTTAAATCGCCGGTTGACCGAAGACGTCTACCTGGGCGTTGTTCCCATTACTTTTGATGATGGGGTATATCGCTTGGATGGAGGCGGTCCGGCTGTGGAATATGCGGTGAAAATGCGCCGCCTCCCGGAAGATTGCACCATGGCACACCTTCTGGAAGTCGATGGGCTCCATCAGGAGGAAATCAACCGCCTGGCTGACGTGCTGGTGGCTTTTTATGACCGGCCCGAAGAAAAGCAGCAGGCGGAGCGTTTCGGTACATGGGAGATCGTTTCCGCCAATTGCGATAAAAATTTTGCCCAGACGGCCCGGTACGCCGGAAAATTGTTCGACGGGCGAAGGTTTGCCATCGTCCGCGCAGCGGTAAAGGCGTTTCTGCGGCGCCGCAAGTCCCTGTTTGATCAGCGGCTTGCTTCCGGAAAAATCCGGGACTGTCATGGCGACCTGCGGGCGGAGCACATTTATTTTGTTGATAATCGCATCCAGATCATTGACTGCATTGAATTCAACCCCTGTTTCCGCTATGAGGACGTGGCCTCGGACCTGGCGTTTCTGGCGATGGACCTGGACAGCCGGGGGAAGACCGCTACAGCGAGCAGCCTGTTGATGGAATACGTTCACCGGACAGAGGATGCGGACCTGTTTGTGCTCATTGAATTTTACCAGTGCTACCGGGCCATGGTTCGATTCAAGGTCAACTGCATCCGGGCAATGGCGCCGGATGTCGCCGAAGCGGAGAAAACGCACCTGCTTGATGAAATTGAAAAATACCTGGACCTCGCCTATGGTTACGCCGCGAGGTTCACCCGTCCTGTTCTGTGGGTAATATGCGGCATGCCGGCATCCGGCAAAAGCACGATCGCGGAACAACTGGGGGAGGTCTTTCAGATTCCGGTATTGCGCTCGGATATGATCCGCAAACAAAATTTTGCATCCCCTGATGCGGACCTTTCCAATACGGCCTTTGAAAGAGGCATCTACTCAAAAGGTATGACCGCGCTTACCTACGGCCGCCTGCTGCTTCTGGCCCAGGACCATATTGAAAAAGGAAGTTCCGTTGTGCTGGACGCCACCTTTGGCGCCCGGCATTTCCGGCGGGAGGTCCTGCGCCTGGCGGAGGACATGGATGCCAGTATTTTTTTTGTGGAATGCATCGCCCCGGAGGCGGTGCTGAAAAAACGCCTTGCTGCCCGAAAATCGGGATCCTTGCTTTCCGATGCCCGGATCAGTCATTTTGATGCGTTTTGCCAAAGTTTTGAACCGCTGGATGAAATCCATCCGGACCAGCACATCGTTGTGGACACGGAAAAGTCCATCCATGAGTGTATGGCCCGAATTTTATATGACGAATACATGACGGCAACGTAAAAAGTCCAATATCTGCGTTGCGTACACTCTTTGAAGAATCTCATCACGCCAAAGGCGTGACTCAATCCATCAAAGAGTGCACCCGCCTTGATCTTGAACTTTTTACGCTGCCGTCAAAAACCGACTTTTACGAGTTCATCAATACATGATGCTTCCCAAAAAAACAGTCCGGATTCGGGGCCTTTTGACGAAAAGGAGGAAACATGTTTACGGATATTGTAGCGGCAACGGACTTGGTCCGCATTTCCGACAACGTAGTGGTGAGTGCGGCGAAGATTGCCGGGCAGTTGGGGGCAAAACTTCATATTCTGCATGTTCTGGAATCCAGTGATCCGGAAAAGCGATGGAAAGTGAGGCATTTTGCCACCAATGAAGAGATGCCCACGAGCAATGCATATGAAAAAGAGGTCCAGGAGCAACTCCATGCCCTCTACAGCGGGATCCTTCCGCCGTCCGTGGAAGGGAGCATCCGTGTGGTACCCGGATTTCCGTGGGAGGAGATTTTGCGGTGGTCCAGAGAGTTGAAGCCGGGTCTGATTGTTATGGGGCCACATTCCGGGCGGGCCGAAGAAAAAGGCGTGGTCCGCGTTGCGGGTAAAATCGGCAGCACCGTGCAAGGGGTGGTCAGGAGGGAAAACTGCCCCGTAATGATTATCAATCCGGGCGTGGATGTGAAAACAGCAGAATTCAAGCAAATCGTGGTGGGTGTGGATTTTTCCGTATCCTGCGAAAGCGCGCTTGCCTTTGCGGGCCAGCTGGCCCAAAAGTTTTCCGGCCGACTGATTCCGTTTCACATGATTCCCGCACCGCCGTATCCGAAATATTCGCGCGAAAATTTCGAGGCGGATCTGGCCGCCACGAAACAGCGTCTGGCGGATTTCTGCGCTGATTTTATCGGCGATGTTCCCCATGAATACGCCGTCTGGGGCGGGGCGCTGCCGCACCAGGAAATCATTTCCTGCGCGGAAAAATACCAGGCGGATCTCATCGTTTTAGGATCGCATACCCGTCAAAAAGAAGGCAAATGGTACAGCGGAAGCGTTGTCGAACGCACCGGCTTTCGGGCAAAAAGCCCGGTGGTGGTGGTAACGGATCCGGAAGCCCTGGTGCCCTGGGATGTCAAAGACGCGCCGGACCTGGAAAACGGGCGGGAAAAAGACCGGAAGATTCACGTGTTCATCAAAGATCGGACGCTGCAGGGGGCTTGACGAAGCCGGATTTCTCTTTTTTCCTTCTTGAAAAAAACAAGGCGGTACCGATGCCGCCCCAGACAACGCAGACCGCGATGACGGCCTTTTGCCCGTTGCCCAGGCGCCCGGAAGCGGCATCCGACTGTTCAATCCCCTCGCTGCTTATCGGGATGTGGATCATGGCCCCGTGCCCTGTCTGGCGGACCTGGACGCTCCAGGTGCCGGTAATACTGTGGTCCGGTATGAAGCCGAATTTCCCCTGATCGTCGAGGACCGAGCGCATCCACGGCGTTGCCGGGTTGTCCGGGGCGTAAACGATTACCTGCCCCCCCGCCAGGGGCTGCCCGTTGTCATAGGCGGCAGCGATTTCAATACCAGATACCTTCGCGTAGTCTGCCGCAACCCCGTGGGCGTAGACATGCACAGCACCGGTAAGAAAAAACACAAAAAGCAGGACCGGAAAAACAAAAAAAGGAGATCTGCCCCTATTCTGCCGCCGGCCTTTGACCGTCATCATCATTTTCAGAGGCCCCTGGGTTTTGGCCTTCCAGCCCCGGGCGCTTGGCGTCGAAACCGGCCGGAAGGCAGGGTTCTATTTCCATTGAACAGCGCAGTGCCCTTCTCCGGCATGGCCGACATGCATTCCTTCCAGCCGGATGTCATGCACCCTGGAACTGTCAGCAAAGGGAGCAAATCCGACGGCACCCGTATTCATGGGGTCATCGGCGTCCCTGTCGGCCCGGCCGAAGATATGATCAAAGTGAAAGGTCATTTCCAGGTCGGTTGTGCCGCCTTTTTGCAGAAACCCTTTGCGCTCATCCCCTACAAATTCCCCGCAGAAATACGTGGACTCTTCTGCGGAACGGATCTGAAAGTCTACTTTCCGCCCCTCTTTTTCGGCTTTTCCGATCAGAAGCATGGAATACCCGGACAGAATCCCCTCTTTATCGGGCGTCAGTCTCCAGGAGATGGCATTGTAGTGGCCGGGGGCCGCGCCTTCGACCTCCCCCACAAAAACAGACGGCGCTTCCCTGCTGCCCGCGGCAAGATCGACAACATGAACGCCGTCCAGGCTGATTTTTTCTTCGGCGGAAATCGCCTCTCCGGAATGGGCGTCGTAGGGTGGATCGGTCTGGTACGCGGTAATCTCGGAGAGCGCAACAAAGGCGTGGCTGAATGTAAGGGTCCACCCGTCCTTGGTCTGTTGGGGGGGGATAAATCCTTCGACGACCAGCTCTTCGCCGTTGGCGTAAAATTGCAGGGTTCCGGCCGACGGGCATGGAACATAAACAAAAAGCGTCATAAAACCAAATACGATACAGGCTGCAATCGTCTTTCCCATTGGATGCCCCTTTAGATTTGAAATGATTGTTGTAATTGATTTAAAAAACCGACGCGTTGGCAATCGGGTCACCGTGCAAACCGGTAAATAAAAAAAGCCATGGCAGTCCCGGTTTTTCAATAAAGGGCCTTCATGGCTTTGTTGTATGGCAAGTCATCACAAGCCATCTCAAAAAAATCTTTTGCCCCAATTTCTTCGTTGGCGGTAAAATTTAAATCCTCGGAATACTGGAGTATGCCTCCGGTTTAAATTTCACCTCCGCTTTGATCTTGAACCAAAATCTTTTTTTTGAGATGGCTTGTAGTCTGCTGCGCAATTTCTTATTGCGATATTTTTATGCCTATATTTTTTTGGCGGGATTGTCAATTTTTAAAACTGGCAATGAAGCTCCTTTTGTTGGCTTTTGGATTCGCATGTTTTTCTGCTTCCAGGACGTGGGCTTTACAAAACAAAAAAGAGGGGACAGGCAACTAAATGATCCTCGGCTATCCGGCCGATTTTTACACGGATGCCCCCGAAGCCTTTGTTCTGAACGAATTTCCCATGAACCCGGACATGTTTCAGGAAGACGGGAAACCGTACATCGAGGATATTGTCAATGCATGGGGATTGTTTTGTAATTATTCCATATTCATCGGGCCGGCTTTTTTTCTCTTTCCGGCTGCAGTTCTTTTTCCAGTTCCGCGAGATTGTCCGTTTTGCCCATGGCGATTACCGTATCTCCTGCCCGGATCAAGGTTTCATGAGAGGGGTTGAACAACATGTTTCCATCCGGGGTCTTCACGGCAATGATGATCAGATTGTATTTTTGACGGATGCCTGAATCCCTGAGCATCAGACCTGCAAGGGGGGATGTTTCGGCCACCGGAATTTCATCCATCTGGATATCTTTTCGGTTGTAAGCAAAAACCAGATCTAAAAAATTGCTGACCGAAGGCCGCAGAATTCGCTGGGCCATGCTGATGGCCCCGATTTCATAGGGCGACTCTACCCGGTTGGCGCCTGCGGCATACAGTTTTGCCCTGGCCTTGACGCTGCTGGCCCTGGCCAGGATGAAGATCTCCGGATTGAGCTGCCGGGCGGTCAGGACCAGAAACACGCTGTCCGTATCTGTGGCCAACGCAGCGATCAATGCTTTGGCGCGGTCGATGCCCGCCCGCAGCAGGGCTTCCTCCTCGGTGGCGTCACCGGATATATACAGGAGGTTCTGCGCTTCCATATGTTCAATCCGGTCCTGCTCTTTTTCAATCACCACCGGCTCAATGCCGTGGGCTCGGAAGTTGTTGCACAATACCTGGCCGATCCGGCCGTATCCACAGATAATATAGTGTTTTTTCATATGTTTGATTCTTTTGTCCAATACCCGCCTCCCGAATATGGTACGGATTTGCGTTTCCACCAGGAATTGTACCAGTGCGCTGGTCACATAGAGAAAAGAGACCGCCCCCATTGTAACCAGAAAAATGGTAAATATTCTTCCGGTGTGACTCATGGCATGAACTTCACCGTAACCAACGGTGGTCATGGTGATAATGGTCATGTAGGCCGCGTCCAGCAGCCCCCATCCCTCGAGTGACATATATCCAAAGGTGCCGATAAGCGTAGTGGCGACTACCAGGGTAAGAGAAATACGAAGATGTTTTGAAATTTCGAGCAAGATAATTTCAATCTTTTTCTGGAATGGTTGGTTTGAAACTGTTCGGGTCCCAAAAGCAATTGCGAATCACTGCAGCAAGATAAAAATGAATCCACTTCACAAAAAGCAAACATTCAAAAGGCAAGAAAATCATGTAATAATAGAACACGCGTACCTGTCCAGTCAACTGATTGCTTTGGGAAGGAAAATTTTTGCTGGCGTGAAGCAGAAAAACGATTGATAGCGTCCATGCAATTGTTGCAGGGCAAAAAAATCCCGAAGCCCGTCAGGAAAGGCTTCGGGATTTTTACGGCATGCGGAAAGTTTACGTTGCGTTACTTGTCGGAGACATAGTCATAATTCATGATCTGGGTGTCGCGCAAAAACGTGTTGGGTACGTTGTTTTTTTCCATTCGGTCAAATATCATGGAATTGGCGCCAAACGCTAGGGAGCGGGCGTCATATCCGAGGAGCCGCAAGTACCCGGATATGTAGGCGCTGGTCTGCCCGGTAAAGCAGTAAAGGATGCTGGGCCTGTCCGCAGGCAGCGTCAAAAGGTCGTTTTCGCTTCTAAAGGGCTGCGTTCCGGGCGGATAGTTGACCGCACCGGGAATATGCCCCTGGTTGCTGTATAGTTCCGGGGGCCAGTAGTTGACGATATAAAATTCGCCATCGGTATATACATCATTGAATACGCTGCCATGGTCAATCATGACCGGATCTGCGCCCTGGGCAAAAAGCGTTTCGAGCCTGGCTTCCAGGATTTCTTCCGGGGCGGTTTTACCCGTATTGATCTGCGGAAGAGGTCCCGGCTGATTTTTTGGCGGCGATTCGGTGCGGACGAATTCCGATGTGCGCTGGCTGCTGATTCTTGTCAGCCATGCATTTTCTGCAAAAACATAGGACCAGGAACTCATTCCCCATTTCAAGGATTTGACGTTGGCATAACCGGCGGCCCTGAGCAAAGACGTGAGGTAGGCGGTGGACTGGCCGTCGCAACTGATTAAAACGATGTTTTCATAAGCGCCTGCATCCATGTTTTTCACGTGGCGGTAAAGATCACGGGGGTCCAGACGTACAGCGCCTTCAATATGCCCCCGGGCAAAATCTTCCGGAGAACGAACATCGATCAGATAGAGGCTGTCTGACCGGGTGAGCATCTCCACCCGCAAATTCTGCGCGGTTATGACAAAAGACCCGCCCGTGTGAAGATAATCGCGCTCATTTTCAAAAAAATTGAGCAAAATCTGCGATTCACTCTCCGTCTGCGGCGAATAACCGATATGAGCGCATCCGGACGCCAGTACCAGCAGCATGGCCCCGAACAAACCAATCCACAAAACCCCTTTTCGGACATTTTTCATCATCATTTTCAGCTCCAGATTTTCATGATTTTTGGTATATTTTTTTCCTTTTTTTATTCCCTTTTCAGGGATTTGCCCCGGTTTTCGAAAACCGGGCGTATTATAAGATGGTAATATAGTGCCGGTATGCACTTTCGGCAAATTTCTCCCTGATTTTGCAAAAAAAGATATAACAACTATTATAGGCATATGGTGGGGAAGTGTGTGAAAGGAGAATGAAAGCGTATCGCGCATGCCCAAAAGGCTTCATCGGCTTCCCGGTGGCAGCATGGATCGGCCGTGCAAATATTGTAACCAATGTCCGTGACGCCGCTTCCATTCACCTGTGAATTTTCAGGAAACACGATATGCATGCACATTACCTGCAGCATGTTCCATTTGAAGGCCCCGGCAGCATCGAGTCCTGGCTTCGCAGCCGCAATTACGGGATAAGCCGTACACGGTTTTTTGAATCCACGGTGCTGCCTGACGTTTCCCGCGTCGAGCTGCTTGTTATACTGGGTGGACCAATGAGCATCAATGACGAGCATGAATTTCCGTGGTTGACCCTTGAGAAAAAATTTATCCGCGACGTTATGGCGGCAGGCAAGCCGGTTTTGGGGATTTGCTTAGGCGCGCAGCTGATTGCGAGCGCCATGGGGGCAAAGGTTTACGCAAATGACGTAAAGGAGATTGGGTGGTTCCCGGTGCAAGGGGTTGAGGAACCCCGCACTTCGCTGTTTGCGTTCCCTTCGTCGCTGGAAGTGTTTCATTGGCACGGTGAAACCTTTGACCTGCCGCCGGGTGCAACCCGGATCGCGACAAGTCAAGGCTGTAAAAACCAGGCCTTTCAACTCGGTCCCTCAGTTATGGGGCTCCAGTTCCACCTGGAAGCCACCCCGGCGTCGGTGCGCGAACTTGTTTGCCATTGCAGGGAGGAACTGATACCCTCGCAATATGTGCAGAAAGCGGAGGAAATCCTGTCTGCAACGCCTGAGAAATATGATGAAATCAATCAGGTCATGGATGGCATCCTTTCTTTTCTGCAACAAGGCAATGGATGACCCCTGCATCCCGGAGAGGGTATGAAAAACAAAAAGGACAACGCGGACGAGCCTGCCCGATCCAACGGGACAGCGTTTCCTGACTCCGCGCGAATTCGAGAAAAAGCCATGAAAAAGGCTCAAACCAGTCAGCTCCCTGACCCGCAATCCATGACAAATGAAGAAATCCGGCAGCAGCTTTATGAAATGCATGTCAAGCAGGTTGAGACCGAAATGTACGCGGCGCAGTTGCGCAGCGCGCTCACAGAATATGGGGATCAACTGGCGCTCTTGAGGCTCATCGCTGAAAACATGCTGGACATGGTTGTTTTGTCAAACCCTGAAGGAAACATCACCTTTGCCGGAAAATCAACAGAAATACTGGGGTATGGCCCGGACGTTTTGATCGGTAAAAACGTGATTGATTTTGTGCATCCCGAGGACAGGAACCGTGTACTGGCAGCGTATGAAGAATTTGTTGCAGGAGATGATACGGCCAGGATTCAGTTCAGGTGCAGGTGCAGGGACGGCACTTACCTTTGGGTTGAAACGAGGGGCGCTTCCGTAAAGAATGAAAATGGCAGCCTGGAAAAAATCGTACTCAGTTTACGGGAAATCACCGAACGCAAGCGAATGGAGGATGCGCTACGGGAGCAAACAGAATTGTTTCAAAAAATATCCGATAACATGTTCGACCTCATCTCCATTGCCGACATGGAAGGCAATTATAAATATATCGGGTCTTCGCAAAATCTCCTGGGGTATGATCCGGAGGCCCTGATTGATAAAAATTTTCTGGAATTTATCCATCCTGATGATGTTGATGAGATAATATCTGCATTTGCGGAGGCCCTGGAAAAAGGGGTAAAGGTCAAAAGGGTTGAATACAGATATAAAAAAGCGGATGGCGAATACGTATGGCTTGAAACCATTGGGAAGGTTATTGACGGCCAATCCGGCGAATCCGGGGAGATCATATTCAGCACAAGGGATATCACGGAGCGCAAACAGGCGGAGGAAGTCCTTGCTGAGCAGCACTCCATGATCAAGGCCATCTACGGCAATGCGCCTCTTATCATGATGGTGGTGGACGCCGACCGCCGCCTCCGACAGGTCAACGGTTTTGCGACGAAGTTCGCCGGAAGGCCTGCCGGAGAGATGCTGGGCCTGCGGGGCGGCGAGGCGCTGCGCTGCCTGCACGCCTCTGATGATCCGGAAGGCTGCGGGTTTGGGGAATTCTGCAAGGATTGCGGCATCCGCAAGAAGGTACTCGATACCCTGGAAAACGGCGTGTCCAATCTGCAAATCGAAGTGCCCTTTGATTTCTCTTCAGGAGGCAAGACCCAGACATTGACGCTTCTGGTCTCAACGACGCCCATTCCCTTTTACGGCGAAAACATGGCGCTGGTGACAATGTTGGATATTACCGAGCGAAAGCAGGCCGAAAAAGAACAGGAGCAACTGCAGGCACAGCTCAGCCAGGCCCAGAAAATGGAATCTGTTGGGCGCCTGGCAGGCGGCGTGGCCCATGATTTCAACAATATGCTATCCATCATCAACGGTTATGCGGAAATGTCCATTGAAATGCTCGACCCTGCAGAGCCGCTCTATGACAATATCCGCGAAATTTATAACGCAGGCAGACGTTCGGCAGATATTGTACGGCAACTGCTGGCATTTGCAAGGCAGCAGACAATCAACCCGGTGCAGCTGGATTTAAATAATACGATTTCCAGCCTGCTGAAAATGCTCCAGCGACTGATCGGTGAAAACATTGACCTTGCATGGCACCCCGGAAACAACCTGTGGATTGTAAAAATAGACCCTTCCCAGCTCAACCAGGTGATGGCGAACCTGGTGATAAACGCACGCGACGCAATGCCCGATGTGGGCAAGTTGACCATAGAGACAAGAAATATCGTTGTGGATGAAGATTATTGTAAAGTAAACGCCTATTTTGTTCCCGGAAAATATGTCATGCTGGTGGTAAGCGACAATGGCTGCGGTATGGATAAAAAAACGCTTGAAAACCTGTTCGAGCCTTTTTTCACCACCAAGGGCGCAGGCAAAGGCACCGGCCTCGGACTGCCCACGGTTTACGGCATTGTCAAGCAGAACAGCGGCTTTATAAATGTCTACAGTGAACACGGCAAGGGAACGACCTTTAAAATATACCTGCCCGCCCATACAACCCGGGAATCCGCATCGATTGCTCAAAAAGAATCCCCGAAAGACATGCCCGGAGGATCGGAAACGGTTTTGATCGTCGAGGATGAGTCCGCTATTTTACGGCTGGCCAGGAGTATGCTTGAAAACCGGGGCTACATGGTGCTGAGCGCTGAAAATCCGAATGAGGCCTTGGCGACTGCCAAAGCATATAACGGGGAAATCCACTTGCTCATCACCGACGTGATCATGCCGGAGATGAACGGCCGTGATCTGGCATCGCAATTGGTCATCGCCAGGCCGGCGCTCAAAATCCTTTACATGTCGGGCTATACGGCCGACGTTATCGCCCATCACGGGGTGCTTGACGAAGGCGTGGCCTTCATACAAAAACCGTTTTCAATGCAGGAGCTGGCTATAAAGGTGCGCGAGGGGATTGACCAGAAATAGAGCGCCAAAATGACATGTTGAAATTTGAGCAGATAAAGGAGGGGGCATGGAGGAAAAAAACGATCGAATGGAGGTCCACATTTTTACCGGTCAGTTTAAACTGATTGGCAACATCAGCATCTTTTCCGGGGTCAGGCTTACTGATTACATGAATGAATCCAAGCCTTTTGTCTCTGTAACCGATGTCCGGGGGTTTGACCTCGATGGGCAGGAACGGTTTGCAGCCGATTTTTTGAACATCCGGCGCGATGACATTTCAATTATCATTCCATCGGACAAGTTAACGCTGTAGCCTGAATCGATCCGATTTTTGCAGGAAGGCTGGATTATGGCAAAGTTAGACAAGGTGTTTAAAGCGGCGGCCGATTTGAACGCTTCGGATGTGCATGTGGCGCCCGGAGAGCCTTTTATCGTGCGGCGGCTCGGCCGTCTCAGGAAATTAAAGAGCGCGGAGCAGACCCCGGAATCCTGCCGGCAGCTTATCTTTGAGCTTCTGGAAGAAAAGCAGCAGGAAATACTGACTTCGGAATCGCAGCTTGATTTTGCCTATGAGGTGCCGGGGCTCGGGCGCTTCCGGGGAAGCGCCATGATGCATCAAAAGGGAATGAGCGCGGTCTTTCGGCTGATTCCGCCGGAAATCCCGAGCCTTGAATCTCTGGAGATGCCGCCGATTGTGGCAAAAGTTCTCGATCAGCACCAGGGCCTGATTCTCGTGACCGGCGGCACGGGCCACGGCAAAACCACGACCCTTGCCGCCATGGTTGACTACATCAACACCCAGCGCTCCCATCATATATTAACCATCGAAGATCCGATCGAGTTCATCCATCCCTTCAAACGGGGTGTGGTCAATCAGCGCCAGATCGGCAAAAACACATGGAGCTACGCCAACTCCCTGCGGGGGGCCCTCCGGCAGGACCCGGATGTGATTGTCGTGGGGGAACTGCGGGACCTCGAAACGATATCCATGGCCATTTCCGCCGCGGAAACCGGTCACCTGGTCATCGGCACCCTGTCCACGTCGAGCGCGCCCAAGACCGTTGACCGGATTATCGACTCGTATCCACCCAAGGAGCAAAACCAGATCCGGGCCATGCTGAGCGAGGCGCTGCGGGCGGTGATCACCCAGCGGCTGATCCCGCACACGGATCAGAAGCAGATGGTGCTTGCATTGGAAGTACTGATCGGCTGCATCCAGATGGCCAACCTGATCCGGGATTCCAAAACATTTCAAATTCCCTCCATGATGCAGATCGGCAAAAACCTTGGGATGCAGTTAATGGACGAGTCCCTTGTTACGCTCTGCAAGGACGGCAAGATTTCCAGGGAAGAGGCCATTGCCAACGCATCCAATCCGGCGAAACTTCAAACGCAGATATAAAGGGAAACCATGGCAGCGATTGATCAGTATTTTACGGAAATGCAAAAGGCGGGGGCCAGCGATCTGCACATGGTGGTGGGCTTTCCTCCGATGATCCGGCTTAAGGGGGAGCTGGCCGCCCTTGATCATCCCCCTCTCACAGCGGAGAGCAACAGGGATATCCTTTTCGAAATCCTGCGCGATGATCAAAGAGAAGCCGTAGAAAAAAATCTTGACTTTGACATGGCCTATGAACTCGAAGGCGTGGGGCGATTCCGGTGCAATTTTTTTTACCAGTTCCGCGGCATTGGTGCGGTGTTCCGGATTATCCCCACGGAGATTGTAACACTCGAGCAGTTAAACCTGCCAGAAATCCTCAAAAAAATCGCCGAATATACCAAGGGCCTTGTCCTGGTGACCGGACCCACGGGCAGCGGCAAATCCACCACGCTGGCAGCGATCATCAATTACATCAATGAAACGGTCGACGGCCATATTATCACCATTGAGGACCCGCTCGAATTTGTCCACCAAAACAAACGCTGCCTGGTGACCCACCGTGAAATCGGAACCCATGCCAAGGGTTTCAGCGATGCGCTGCGGGTGGCCAGCCGGGAAAATCCGGACATCATCATGGTGGGCGAAATGCGGGATCTGGAAACCATTTCCCTGGCCCTGACCTGCGCCGAGCTGGGGATCCTTGTATTTGGCACCCTCCATACCAACAGCGCGGCAAAAACCATTGACCGGATCATCAACGCTTTTCCCGCGGACCAGCAGGCCCAGGCCCGGACCATGCTGTCAGACTCCCTTCGGGCGGTGATCGCCCAGCAGCTTTTAAAAACAAAGGACGGCAAGGGGCGATGCGCGGCCAATGAAATTTTAACCGGCTCCCAGGCCCTTTCCAGTATGATCCGGGAGGGGAAGATATCGCAGATCAGCTCCCTTATCCAAACCGGGACATCCGCCGGGATGCAGTCAATGGACCAGCATTTGAAACAGCTGGTGCAGGAAGACCGCATCACCCGCGAGGCGGCGTATGAAAAAGCCATGGACAAGTCGTTATTTTCATGACCGCGGACGAGGGAAAACCCGCCTGAATGGGCACCAATCCCGCCGATTACACCCATTTTCCCCGGCGTTTACCAACGAAAAGGTTCCGGATTTCACGGTTGAACAGAGAGCAGAAATGCCCCGGACCCGGATGTTTTCATTCTAAAGAAAAGCGGCGGCAGGCTCCTTTCCGAGGTTATCCGCGAGGTTATCCGTATCAATAACTTAAATTGCATTGCCGTCAGACTTGTTCTATAGTTTTGCAGCCAATATGATTTGAAACGATTGAAATATGCAGACGCAGGGGTGATCATGAAAATCAGAATCAAAATAATGCTGGGTTTTTTAATTTTGGCTTTTATGCTGGCCCTTGCCGGGGCAATTTCCATTTACGAACTCAGAACCGTGGGATCGTCGGTGCAGGCCCTGTTGGATGACAATTATCGCAGCATCGCCGCTGCAAAGAAAATGACGGAGGCGTTGGAAAGAGAAGACAGCGGCATGCTCCTTTTGCTTTCCGGCAAATGGAAAGAGGGGCGCGAGACCATAAGAACCGCTGACAGTAAATTCCAGGAAGCGCTGGAAACGGCAGCAAATAATTTGACCATCGAAGGGGAAAAGGCGTACGTGGAAAAAATCCGGGACGCCTATAAGAAATACAGCCGGTTGTGGGATCAGCCGATAGTGGGAACACCGAGGGAGGGCAACCTCGGCTGGTACCTCGAAGACGCCCAACCGTCCTTTAAAACGGTAAAAAAGACGGTTCAGGATCTCATGACCATAAATGACCATGCGATGTATGAAACGGCATCCAACCTGAAACAGCGGGCACACCGTGCGGTGATGCCGGGTGTCATCGCCATCTTGTCGGCCCTGGTTTTTACCCTCCTTTTCAATTATTTCGTCAACATTTATATCGTCAATCCCATTTTATCACTCATTCAATCGATCAATAACTTTTTAAACTCGGGAAAGCCGGTTTCCGTGAAAATCGAATCCAATGACGAGCTGGCGGACCTTGCCGCTTCGGTAACCAATCTGGCCGCCATGGTGAAAATGTCCAAAGAAAGATGTTGAACCCGTTTTATCGGCGAAATTTACACTAAAGGCCGTTATTATTATGAGACCGCAGATCATCATCCGCAATATCGGGCTCGTCCTGTTGTTTATAGCCATATTCTTGTTCTTTTCGGCCATGGTTTCGGCTGTTAACGGTGATTCAGCCCTGGCGGCACTTTTATACAGTGCCGTGGTAACCGCTTTGATCGGCGTCTTTCCCATCATCTTTGTCCCGCCGGCTGAAAAGATTTATAATGATGAAGGCCTGGCAATCGTGGTGGGGGGGTGGCTTTTGTCATCGCTGATCGGAGCATTGCCGTATATTATTTGGGGCGGCCCGTTTACCCTTACCAATGCCTGGTTTGAAAGCGTTTCGGGTTTTACCACTACCGGATCGAGCATTTTAACAGATATTGAAGCCCTGCCGCTGGGGCTGCTGCTCTGGCGCTCCATGACGCACTGGATAGGAGGTATCGGCATCATCGTTTTCATGCTTGCCGTAACCCCGAAGAGCGGTCAAGTCGCCATGATCTTGTATAAAAAAGAAATTTCCTCGCTGGCAGCGGAAAACTTTCGGTATCGGACCCAAAAAACCTTTCAAATCCTGCTGATCGTTTACGTGGGATTGACCGTTCTGGAGACACTTTGCCTGATGCTTGCGGGAATGGGCGTGTTCGATGCGGTCACGCATGCCTTTGCCACCATTGCCACCGGTGGGTTTTCCCCCCGAAACAGCAGTCTTGCTTATTTTAACAGTCCGTTGATTGAAAGCATCGTCATCGTGTTCATGGTTCTGTCCGGTATCCATTTCGCCCTGATTTATCTGGCCATCACGGATAATATCAAAAAAATCTGGAAATCCGTGATCGTCAGGTATTATCTGGCCGCTTTGGTTGTCGGCTCTCTTCTGGTTTCCATTAATATCTGGGGCGGCATATATGATACTTTATGGGGGGCTTTGCGGTATGGCGTTTTTCAGGTTGTTTCCCTGGGCACAAGCACCGGTTTTGCTACCGCAGACACCAATATCTGGCCGGGTTTTGCTAAACTGATCCTCATATTTTTCTCGCTTCAGTGCGCTTGTGCCGGTTCAACATCCGGAGGTATAAAAGTCGATCGCGCCGTTGTCCTCTGGAAAAGTATCCTGAGTCATTTTTCGAAATTAAAACATCCCAGTGCGGTTATTGCGATAAAACTGGACCGGACAGTTATTGAACCCTCTGTTGTCGAGGCCGGGGTGCTGTATATCGTCATTTACCTTTGCGTGGTATTTATCTCCAGCGCCATTTTGGCATTCATGGGGGTGGATATTATGTCGGCATTTTCCGGCTCGGTTGCGGCAATGGGCAATGTCGGCCCTGGATTCGGGTCCGTCGGTTCTTTTTCCAATTTCGGCATGCTGCCGGAAGCCGGCAAATGGATACTGAGTGTCGTTATGCTTCTTGGTCGACTGGAAATATTCGGTCTGCTGCTGTTTTTGGTTCATCGTTTCATTCGATGACAAGTTGGGAATTGTCCAATACCACTATCCTTGCCACGGAACGCGATATTTCCGGATTTTCGGCAACCTGCATCCTTCTTCTGGTATTTCTCAGATACACGGGATCCGCATTACGCTGGGAGCAGGACCGCTCAAGTTGGCGCCTGCAAATACAATTGTAAGAACGCCATACCGGTATTGCTGTTTTCTGAGAAATGATATGACGATGGGACTGATAGTTACCGGGGATTGGGTTTGTCTGATATTTTCATACGGTATTGAAAAAGCAGACGCAATGCAGTGCTTGAATTTTCGGCAGCAGTTTTTCCCGGGCCGCAATATCCTGTTTTTCAAATTTTTATGGCATGCGGGATTGTCTGTTTCCCCCAGAATACAAGGCGCCTGAAGGGAGAAGGCTTTTTTTTAAGGGTTCAAAGCAAAAATTTCCAACCTTTGGCACCAAATTCGCATTGCATAAAGACATGCCGGCAACCACCATGAGCGGTTGCCGGATCTTCCCGCCCGATAAATGGGGAGAATTACCGTGATTTCGCCAAAAAGAGGCTCCAAAAAAGGAAAGTCTATGCGTGTTCCGGACCTGAAAAAAATGACGCCCGAAGCAATCCAGCAAATGGTTGACGAATTAATAGCGGAAAACGAATCGTTGCGCCGTGCGCTCGAAGCGCAAGAGGTGGTACACGATGAAAACAACACCCCTCAGAAAATCGTTTTCAGTGCGAGTGGCATCCCGCAGCGAAAAAAATGGGCAGACCGTCTCAAACGAATCGAATGGATGCTGGATCCAGATCATGGCCATTCCGCAGGTACCGGGGAGAACCTGACGTCCGAATACGGGGATCTTTCCGCACTAAACACCCGGCGTATTGTTTTAGACTCGGTTGGGAGGGGGGTGCTTAAAAATATCGTGGAAGATTTTTTGCATCTCCTGGGTACTTCTGCAGCGGTGTATGAGTCAAACGGCGATTATGCACTGGGTCTTTTCTCTTCAAGATGGTGCCGTTTTATGGATACGGCTTCGTGGCGACTATGCAATACCAAAGACGAGCAGGAAGCGCTTGATTGCGGTAAATGGCTGTGCCACGAGTCATGCCTGGGGGCTTCGAAAACCTGCATGGAAAGTGGTGAACCGGTGGACATTCCGTGCGCAGGAGGGATAAGACTCTACGCAGCACCGATATACAGTAACGGGAAAATTGTCGGCACCATGAATATGGGTTATGGCGACCCGCCCCGTGACAAGGTTTCACTGGAGAAGCTATCCGAAGAGTATGGCGTCACTATAGCTGAACTCCTTGAGAATGCTGAAAGCTATGAACACCGCCCCCATTTTATTATAGAAATTGCAAAGCAACGCCTGCTGGCTGCTACACAGCTGATCGGTGAAATTGTTGACCGCAAGCAGGCGGAGGATGCACTTGAACACTCCTATGACCTGATGCGCTACATCATTGAACATGCCAACAGCGCCGTTGCGGTACACGACAGGGAGTTGAAGTACATTTATGTAAGCCAGCGATACCTTGACCGGTATAAGGTCAAGGAGACCGATGTTATTGGTAAGCATCATTACGATGTATTTCCCGATTTGCCCCGGAAATGGCGCGACGTGCATCAGAAGGCCTTGGCTGGCGAAGTCATCAGGGCCGAGCGGGACAGCTACCCCAGGGAAGACGGAACCCTGGAATGGACGAGGTGGGAATGCCGTCCATGGTATGAAGCCGATGGCAGGGTAGGGGGAATTGTCGTATATACCGAAATTATAACCGAGCGGGTGGCTGCCGAAGAGGCCTTGCGGGAGAGCGAGGCAAAGATGCGCGAGGCGCAGGCCCTCGCGCGTATGGGTCGGTGGGAACTGGACCTGAAAACCAACCGTCTCGACTGGTCGGACGGGATATATGACATGTTCGAGGTCAGCCGCGAGGAATTCGGCGCCTCCTATGAAACCTTCCTGTCGTTCGTTCATCCCGATGACCGCGGCCTGCTCGATACGGCCTACCGGACCTCCCTGGAAAAGAAGACGCCTCATAAAATTGAGCACCGGCTATTGATGCCCGATGGCCGTATCAAGTGGGTCAAGGAGATCGGCCGCACCGAATACGACGAAGCGGGTCAGCCCATCCTCTCCGTCGGAACCGTCCAGGACATTACTGAGAGCAAACAGGCCGAGCTGGAGCGCGAAAAGCTCCAGGAGCAACTCAACCAGGCCCAGAAAATGGAATCCGTTGGCCGTCTGGCAGGGGGCGTGGCCCATGATTTCAACAACATGCTGACCATCATCAACGGATATGCCGAAATGATGGCTGATATTCTCCCGCCTTCGGATCCCTTGTATGACAGCGTTAAAGAAATTTACGATGCCGGTAAACGCTCTGAGATTATTGTTCGAAAACTGATGGCGTTTGCAAGAAAGCAGGCCATTTTCCCGGTGCCCATGGACCTGAACGATAGCGTGTCAAGCATGCTCAAGATGCTTCAACGGCTGATCGGTGAAAATATCGATCTTCTTTGGAAACCTGAAAATAATATCTGGCTGGTAAAGATGGATTATTCCCAGGTTGACCAGATCCTTGCAAATCTTGCGGTCAACGCCCGGGACGCCATCGCCGACATCGGCAAAATAACCATAGAAACGCAGAACGTCGAATTTGACGATGAATACTGCAAAGCCCATGCAGGATTTGTCTCCGGACAATACGTCTTGATGGCGGTAAGCGACAATGGATGCGGAATGGGCAAGGATGTGCTGGCCAACGTGTTCGAGCCGTTTTTCACAACCAAGGAAGTGGGGCAGGGGACCGGTCTGGGCATGCCAACGGTTTATGGCATCGTCAAGCAGAACAATGGATTTATAAACGTTTACAGTGAGCCGGAAAAGGGCACAACGGTCAGGATCTATTTTCCCCGGTTATTGGAGGCACCCGAATCTGAAAAGAGAGAGAAAGCGACGGAGGCTTTGTCGAAAGGCTCCGGCGAAACCATCCTTGTGCTTGAGGACGAGGCAACCGTGCTGGATATCGCCCGCATGATGCTTGAAAAGCTGGGCTACAATGTGCTGGCAGCAAACACGCCAAATAATGCCATCGCATTGGCGGAGGCGCATGACGGCAATATCGACCTGCTGATCACCGATATCGTCATGCCCGAGATGAACGGCCGGGAATTTGCCGATAAGCTGAATATCCTGTATCCGGATATCAAGGCCCTGTTCATGTCCGGCTACACGGCCGATGTTATCGCCAGACACGGGATTCTGGAAGAGGGCCTGCATTTTATTGAAAAGCCGTTTTCCATTGATACGCTGGCGGCAAAGGTTCGGGTTGTGCTATGTTCATAAATGGCTTTACCAGCAAATATACCGCTGTGGCGGAAAAGAGGTGGGGTAGAAAATGCGGGGAGAGTGGTTTTTACCACAGAGGACGCAGAGGAGACACAGAGATTCACAGAGAAAAGCAATGAAAAAAAGAGGGGTAGGCCCATTTACATTTCACCGCTAACGAAGATATTGGGGCAAAAGATTTTTTTGAGATAGCTTGTAGTCGGTGCCTATGCTGAATGTGGCATTATTTGTAAAGGAGGCTGAATATGAAAAAGTCCTGTCTGTTTGTGTTTAATGGTGATCCCATGTGTTTTATCCATGTGCTGCTCAATGCACTGGATATGAACGACCGGGATCATGAGGTCGGTATCGTGATTGAAGGGGCCGCTACGGGCTTGTTGCCCGAATTGGCCCAGGAGGAGAATCCGCTTCATGCATTATGGGAAAAGACCAAAGCAGCGAACTTGATTGCCGGGGTTTGTAAGGCCTGTTCTACCAAAATGGGAACCATGGATTCAGCGGTAGATCAGGATTTGAAATTACTTGATGATATGGGGGGGCACCCCAGTATCGCCGAATTCCAGGATAAGGGGTTTGATGTGATTACGTTCTGATTCCCAGGGCGAGGCGGAAACGGCCGTCGGTGATGCGGCAGGTTATGAAAGTCCACGCACAGATGGCGCATTAAAAAACGGGGGGAGCGGGGCCATGGAAGGCCTGAGGCGTGTTCTGAAACTTCCGGCCGTAACATTTGTCGCCGTTGGCATGACAATCGGCGGCGGGATATTTGTCTTCACCGGTATCGTGTTGAAAATAACAGGGCCGGCTCTGCCGGTGGCTTTCGCCCTCGCGGTCATTCCGGTCTTTCTCAGCATGCTTCCTCTTGCCATGCTGGGTTCGGCCCTGCCCGTAACCGGCGGCAACTACATCTATCCCAGCCGGTTGGTTTCTCCCCGGCTGGCCTTTACCGGCATTTGGGTGTATGCCCTGGCCACCTTCTTCGGACAGATACCCCTGTACAGCATTGCCTGCGCGCGATACCTCCAGGTGATTGTTCCAGGTGTATCTGAAACCGGCTTCGCTGCAGGGTTGATCACCTTCTTCTGCATGATCAACGTGATCGGGATAAAGCCCGCGGCACGACTTCAGGCGCTGATGGTGCTGGTACTTTTGAGCGCACTGTTGTTTTTTTCGTTCAAGGGCCTGGCGGAGCCCAACCCGGAACGCTTTGATCGTATTTTTCAAATGGGCACCGGTAGTCTTTTTCTGGGGATCGCACTGCTGACCTTTACCTACCTCGGATCAAACGGCATAATCGAACTGGGCCAGGAGATCAAAGATCCGGCAAAGGTCATTCCAAGAGCCTATTTTATCACCTTTCCCCTGGTTACCATAATTTACCTGCTGATTGCCCTGGCCGTGGTCAACGCAGTGCCATGGCAATCCATGGCAGATGTCCGGGAACCGCTGATTGAAATCGGCAAAGCCACTATGGGCCCTTCAAGCTTGATCTATTTCGTCATGGGGGGCGCGGTTCTGGCCCTCACCACAACGCTCAACGGCCTGCTGATCATGGCCACCAAATCCCTTATGGCCATAAGCAGTGACGGGCTTCTGCCAAAGAGGCTGGGGCGCATCAATAAACGGTTCGGCACTGCCCACGGGCTATTTCTGGCAATATGGACCATATCCATGATCGGGGTGTTCTCCGGAACAGCCTTGGAAACCTTTGCCTGTTACGCCGCCATGGGCGGCATCATTATTTTCATTCCCGTACTGATCGCATCCCTTGTGTTTCCGAATAAATACCCGGAAAGATATCAAAATGCCGCTTTCCGGTTAAAAGGATTCTGGCGGTGGCTCTGCCCGCTGACGGGCATTCTCATGGGGGTTTTCTTCTGCATTGTCATTCTTGTCGACCTGAAGGAGCCGGCAAAAGTGCTTCCATTTTTCGCCTTCATCCTTTCCGGGGTTGTATTCTATGAGGCAAGGCGACGCTATCTGATGAAAAAAGGTATTGATGTGGAAAAAGCCATAAAAACTGACGACTGGATCGGACCATGACCCATAACGCCGTCGCTTGCCACTTTCCGCTTTTCAGGCAGTATCCCGAACTGGCGGAAAAACTGCCGCGTCATGCATTGGGCAACTATCCAACACCGGTAGAACGACTTTCACACCTGGGGCATGGCAACCTCTGGATAAAGCGGGACGATCTGACAAGCAACCTTTACGGGGGGAACAAGGTGCGAAAGCTGGAGTTCATATTGGCCGACGCACTGAAACGCGGCTGCCGTCAAATCATCACCATGGGCGGGATTGGAACAAACCACGGCCTGGCCACGGCGATTTTCTGCCGTGAAGCCGGTCTGGCCTGCAGGCTTTTGCTGTTTCATCAGCCGGTAAACGACCATGTAAAGCAAAATATGCTGCTCTATTGCAAGTATGGGGTAGAACCGCGTTATTGCAAGGGGGTGCTCAGAACCGGGGCATCATTGCTGGTGACCCAGCGGTTGTTGAATCCCGGCGCTTATATTCTCCCGGCGGGCGGGTCAACGCCCTTGGGAACCATAGGTTTCGTCAACGCCATGTTCGAACTGGCCGAGCAGATCCGTGCCGGCTTGCTGCCGGAACCCCGCTACATTTTTTGCCCCGTGGGGACCAGCGGCACCATGGCGGGTCTTTCTCTGGGCGCATTTCTGGCAGGCCTTTCCTGCACCGTAAAAGGGGTTCGTGTGACCATGAAATCCGTGGGACCCATTGCCGTTGCAACGCCCAAAACGGTTCAAGCCCTGATGAAAAAAACGCTGAAGGTATTAAGAAAGCACAGCAGCGCGGTCCCTGAAGTCACCATTGGCCCTCAGCAGATCATTCAGAATTATGTGGGCCGGGGCTATGGATACGCCACCCGCGAATCTATGGCTGCACAGGAACTGTTGTGGGAGAAAGAGAAAATATCCCTTGAGCCCATCTATACCGCCAAGACATTTGCCGCGCTTCTGAATGTCATTAAACAGCCCCAATACCGGGATGCGCCGATCCTCTACTGGCACACCTGCAATTCAGCGAATCTTTCCGCGCATCTGTGCACCACCAGTTGCCGGGATCTCCCACCGAAACTCCGGCGCATTTATGAAAGCACAACATAACCTCTTTTTATGCCAGATCCTTGTCCTCGCTTTATCCGGTGGATCCCTGTTTTTTGCCCCCATCACGCAAGATCCGCACCCCTCCTTCGCATCCGGAAAAGATTGCAGATACCAGAAAAGTCTTTCATAATGGGGCTTCTGACATCCTCTGAAAAATATCGCCTAAGGAGCATCGCATATGTGCGGCAGATACGCGCTATACAGCGACATCGAGCAGCTCAGGGGATATTTCCCCATAGATCAGGTCGCATGTGAATTCGAACCCAATTACAATATGGCACCCACACAGGAGGTGCCTGCAATTGTCAAGCAGTATGGACGTAATATCCTGTTTTATAATTTTTTGTGGGTTGCGGGATTGTCTGTTTACCCCGGAATACAAGGCGTATGAACAGGGGAGAGTTTTTTTTAAGGGTTCAAAGCAAATACACACCCCTTTTGGCACCAAATTCGCATAGTATATAGGCATACCCGCAACCATTGATGCGCTGTCAGCAAACCTTCTGGATTTGCTGGCTTCTTAAAATATTTATAATTTTCTTAATCACCTGTAACGCAGACAAAGCGCTTTTTCTCTGAGGGAATATCCATGTCCAATGAAGTCATCACCCTCGTTATTGAAACAATGGCGGTTTACTTTCTGGTACTTGGCGCCCACTCTCTCCGGCACCGATTCGGGCCGGTGCATTTTTTTGCCCTCATAGGAGGCATTACGGCTATCATGTCTTGGGTCACCGATGCCGGGGTAGCGGTTCAAGTCTTCGGCATAACGTTTGTCGTGGGATCGACCGTATTTTATCACCTTGTTTGCCCTGCCGTTTCTTTACGGCTATCTTTACTGGCAAAGTCGGAAAAAATGGGTGGAAATTGAAAATCGGCCGGTACTGGCCATATTAAAGCACGTGGCTGAAATCGGACGTGAACTGACGATTGCCCAGCAGGAAATCGAACGACGGAAAGCCGTTGAAAAAGAGCGGGATAAAATCATTGAAGAACTGATACAGGCTGCTGCAGAAGTAAAAACACTGCGTGGTTTTCTTCCCATATGCAGCCACTGCAAGAGTATTCGGGATGACCAGGGATATTGGAAAAGGCTGGAAGCTTACGTGCAGGAGCATTCTTATGCAGCATTCAGCCACAGCATTTGCCCGAAGTGCGCCAGGAAATATTATCCGGAGTTCATGCGCGACAGCAGTGAGGAGTAAAAAACCGGGCTTTTTCGTTGAAGGTAGCGGTGTTTTACGTTTCTAATGGGACACACCGTTTTTTGGGGCCTGGCGCTTTGTCAGGGTATGGATAATCCCCGTAAGCCCGTCGCTTCCTGCCCGGGTTTTCCCGGTATGCCTGTGCGCAACAGGGGAGATCCAAGGGAGAGGGTTGTGTGGTTTTGTATTTTCAAGCCAGCACATCCTTGTCCATATTTATGCAAGACTGGTTCGGATATGCTGGAGTATGTGGCAGCCTATTTTTGCAAAATACCGGTTCTGCCGTTATTTTAAAAAAAAACAGGACTAAAAAAATGACAGCTTCTAAAACCTCCGAGGATGAAGCCCGCGAATACGCCGAGAGCATCATCAACGCCGTGCGTGAGCCTTTAATCGTTCTGGATCATGATTTAAGGGTGATTTCCGCCAGTCGTTCTTTTTATGACGCCTTTACGGTAAAGCCTGAAGAGACCTTGGGCCGGCTTATCTATGACCTGGGCAACAAGCAATGGGATATTCCGAGACTGCGACAACTGCTCGAAACCCTCCTTCCCCCAAAAACAACCCTTGATGGCTACGAGGTTGAACACGAATTTGCCGACCTCGGCAAACGCACCATGTTTGTCAATGCCCGGGAAATTCAAAGAAAGTCCGGAAAAGAACGACTTATCCTCCTTGCCATAGATGACATCACCGAGCGCAAACGACAGGAAAACCTGTTATCAGAATCTGAAGAACGCTACAGGCGGCTTTTTGAGACTGCCAATGACGGGATGGTTCTTCTGGAAAAAGCAGAAGGAAAGATACCCATGCAAATCCTGCCATAGCGGCGATGTTGGGCTGTCGCCAGGATGAACTTATCGGAAAAGGGTTAATGGATATCGGTTTTTCCCGGGATATCGGAACCATTCAGGAAATCTCCCAGACACTGGAAAGCGACGGCATTCTTACTTACAAAGATGCGACTGTACAGACAAAGACCGGCCAAGTTATTTATACCGATATTTATATGGTTGATAAGGAACGGTTGGTTCAATGCAATATTCGCGATATCACTAAGCGTAACTGATGGAAGAGGGGTTGCAAGAGAGCGAGGAGCGGTATCGTTTACTGGTTGAAACGTCAAACGATCTTGTCTGGGTTTTTGATTTATCGAGCATGCGCTACGCGTATTGTTCAAAATCGGTGGAAAGGATTCTTGGCTATTCTCAAGAGGCGGTAAATAACTTCAGGTTGGATGACATCTTTCCACAAGAGACAAAAAAGAAGGTCGTTGCCGTTTTTGACAAGCCCCTTAAAGGAGAAACCAATTCAGGGCAGGTTTTAATTGAGGCAGAACACCGATCCATAAAAAGGCGGGGATAACGCTTGATCCTTTAATACAGGTATTCTCTACGCCATTTACAGCTCAAGTTATCTTCCCCGGTTTATTGTCGAATGTATGGTCTGTTCGCAGGATGCCCGCAAGGGCATTGGCATTAAGCGGCTCACGGCGCCACTACAAACAATAGCACCGCAACCCGAAGTGTGTAATCCATTTAAAAAGACGCCGGAGGTAAGGGTATGTCCATCATGAAAAGACTCAAAACAGAAACTGCGGCAGATCACAAAAGATTGGAATCCTACCCTTATTTTGCGGCGCTGGCGGAACATAAGCTCCCTTTGGAAGGCTATGTAAACCAGCTCAGAGGGCTTGCCATCATTCACGGCGTGCTGGAAAGTGCACTGGCGGAAGCTGCCAGTGAACCCGTGGCGTCTGTATGGAATGACAGCCAGAGAAAGCTTCCTCTTTTGGCGGAAGATCTTGAATTTTTCAAACCAAGGATTGAACCGGATTACATGCCGGCCATTGAAGCCGCCCTTGCCATGACGGAAAAAATCCGGCTCCGAAGCATCGAAAACCCGCCTACATTGCTCGGTTACCTGTATGTGTTTGAGGGATCGACCCTCGGCAATCAAATGCACCGGCCGGATATTACGGCAACCTTTCACCTGGAAGGATTGACCGGATGCCGGTATTATGCGAGCTATGGAGAACAAGTACCGGAAAAATGGCGGCAGTTCAGGCATACAATGGAAGCCGCACTGGAAGATGCCAACCTGCATGATCCGATCATTGCCGCTGCCCACGAGGCGTTTTCCGGTCTTGAAAAGCTATACAGCGTTTTGTTTCCCATGGAAAAAGGGGAAAAAGCCTTTCACATAACCCGCATCAACCCGGAAGCCGGAAATCATCCCATTCCGGGTGATGAACGCGAAATTGCCGCAGCGCTCACCGCCAGCAACCGGGCATGGGCCATGTATCCTTATTACCAGACGCGGTATGGAGAACGCGGCAAACGCTTTTCCGACAGCGATACCTGCTGGCTGGTTACCCTGACAAATCTTGATCCGGAAAGCATAAGGCAGCAAATGAACTGGCTGGCCCGCCTGCTGTCCACCCGGGGCATGCCTTCTATTATGCTTGAAAAAACCATTCAATTGCTGCGCGAGGAGCTGATAAAAAATGTTCCTGAAAACAAATCCGCCTATGATAAACTTCTTGGTGCGGCGGATATGCTTGCGGAAAAAAGGAGGCAACGCATTCCTGAAACGGACTTTACGGTTCTTTCCCGTGAATTTGACGAGATGGCGGGAATCAAGCTTGCCCAGCAATATAAAGACACCGGCTCCTTGCTTGTGTCGGCGGTGGCGGATGAACAAAGCGGCATTGCAGGCGCAGTTGATGCGATTTGTGCTTGGCTGACCGACTCCGGCCGGTTTTCAGAAGAATGGATCGTTGCTGTCAAACACATCATTGAAAAAGCAAATCAAAGGAGCGTGTCATGATCGATGAAAAATTATATCAAGAGTATTTTCAGGCGCTCCTTGCCGGCCGGCGGGCCCAATGTCATGATATCGTCCAAATGCTTTTAGACAAGAAGTTTGCGATTAAACGGCTCTATTCCGACCTGTTTCAGCGCAGTATGTATGAAATCGGTGAGCTTTGGGAGAACAACCGGATCACCGTTGCCAACGAGCATCTGGCCACCTCAATCACCGAAAGCCTGTTAAATCTTGTTTACCCGTTTGTTTTTGCCACGGACCGGATCGGGAAAAAAGCGGTGATCTCGTGCAGCGCCAATGAATTTCACCAGGTCGGCGGGAAAATGGTGGCGGATTTGTTCGAGCTCAACGGCTGGGACGGTCATTTTCTGGGCGCGAACACGCCGCCTGAAGATATGGCCCAATTCATTGAAGGTGTTCGGCCGGATGTCGTCGGGCTTTCTTTGAGTATCCTGTCCAACATGGAGTACCTCAAGCACTCTATCGAAATTCTGCAAACTAATTTTTCCGACATGCCCCTGCTGGTGGGCGGACAGGCCTTCCGGTGGGGCGGCGCAGACATCATCAAAAAGTATAAAAATACGGATCTGATTACCTCCATGGATGACCTGGAAAAAATGATCCTAAACTTCTGATATGGATGCCTGATATGGAGGCATGATATGAAAGCAGATGCAAAAAAACTGCGCAAAATCAGCGATTACCTGGAGCAGACAGCGCCGGTCTTGTTTTTTCTCCTGTCGGAACAAGGGCGCATTCTGGATGCCAATGAATTTGCAAAAAAAATGACCGCAACATCTTTACACGCAACCCGGTTTGACGATCTGGTGCTGGATTTCAGCGGCAAGTTTGAACTGGCATCCATGACCGCTGATGCCGGAAAAGAGCATCTGCTGAGCATCGATACCGCTACCGGCATGCCCCAGAGTTTTTATTTCTCTTTTGTGCCGGCCGATGATCAAATACTGGTGTTTGGCCGGCTGGATACGGATGAAATTGAAATCATGCGCCGGGAAGTGTTGAGCCTGAATCAGGAATTAAATAACCTCACCCGCACGCTTCATCAAAAAAATGCCCAGCTCGAAAGATTGAACCGGGAGAAAAATCAGTTTCTGGGCATGGCGGCCCATGATTTGCGAAAACCCATCGGACTGGTGATGTCCTATTCCGAATTTCTGATGGATGAAGCAGAAACCCTGGATGCGGAACAAATACAATTTCTCCGGACAATCAACGCGTCCAGTACGTTCATGAAACGGCTGGTGGATGATTTTCTGGACGTCAGCGCCATTGAAGGCGGAAAATTTGATCTGGACCTGCAAAAAGCCAGTATATGGACTGTGCTGGAACAAAGTCTTGAACTCAATAATCTTCAGGCGATTAAAAAAGGCGTTGATCTGGACGTTCAATGCGATGAGGCTGGCCCCCGGATTTTCATGGATGCGCCCAAAATCGAACAGGCCATTACCAATCTCGTTTCCAATGCCATCGAGCACACGCCCCCGGCAACTCGGGTGACCATAACGCTTTCACATGATTCGCAACGGGTCTTCTTTTCTGTTACGGATTCCGGCGCGGGAATCCCGGCCGATGAAATGGAAAAAATATTCAAGCCCTTTGAAAAAACCAGTGTCAAAAAAAGCGGGGGCGAAAAAAGCACGGGGCTGGGCATGCTCATTACCCGAAAAATCATTGAAGCCCACAAGGGGCGGATCTGGGTGGAAAGTCCGCCGGGGAAGGGAGCGAAATTCGGTTTTGAAATACCATTGAAAAACGGCAGCGTTGAAACATGCGATACAGCCAAAAACAGTTAAAATCATCATGGACCAAAACAATGATGGCACCGTAAAAAGTCGCAACCAGACGACTTTGTAAAAAGGCCAAGATCAAGGCTTGTGCGATTTTCGAAGAATTGAGAGTACTTAGCGTACGTGAATTTCTTCGGAAATCGCGCGTAACGCAGATATTGGCCTTTTTACGAAGTCGTCAAACAATGATCAAGGCCAAAAAAGAAAAGGGTGATAGATGAATCCAAAAATTACAACTCCCGGCAAAATTGTTCAAAACGTAAAAAATCAGGACATTAAAATCCTGGTGGTGGATGATGACCCGGATATCCTGTTCGCCACCTCCCGGGTGATTAAAAAAGGGGGATATCAAACGTTTACCGCGGATTCCGGCAAGGAAGCCATGGAAGCTGTGAAAACGATCGTCCCGGATCTTATTTTACTGGATGTGGTTATGCCGGACGCCGAAGGGCCGGATTTGTGCCGCTGGATAAAAAATGATCCGAATTTCAAAGGAATTTACGTGCTTCTCACGTCAGGGACCCGGGTGGAATCGGAACAGCAGGCAGACGGTCTGGATTCCGGAGCAGACGGTTATATAGCAAGACCCCTGTCCAACCGGGAACTTCTGTCACGGGTGGATTCAATGGTCCGGATATTGAGTGCGGAACGGGAGCGCGACTTGCTCATCGTTGAGCTGAAAAAAGCAATATCAGAAATCAAACAACTCAGCGGACTTCTTCCTATCTGCTCCCACTGTAAAAAAATTAGAGATGATAAAGGCTACTGGAGCCAGATTGAATCTTATATCCGGGATCATTCGGATGCCGAATTTAGCCACGGCATCTGCCCGGATTGTGCCAAAGAACATTATCCGGAATTTGATCTTTATGATGACGAACGCCCGGATAAAATATAAATCCGCTTAAACGCGCGATCTCATCGGGTCGTTCTTTTATCCAAAACGCCCGTTCAAATGGTGGCATTGCCAAAGCGCTATGGATCCGTCACCCGGTTTTTCAGCCGCCTTGTTTTTTTCTGCCACTTCGGTTTCGAGATGCTCTTTCAGTTTACGAAGTTCGTCCTCTGACTGCTTGCGGTCAGTGATGTCCACAGCCATTGTGATAAAGTATTGCGGCAAGGCGGTGTGACCTGACTCTTTGATTTTATGCCAGTTGATATGTTACTGGCCTGAGAATACAACATAGCTTGCCAGGAAAATAATATTCCCGGGGGGGCGGTAAAAATATGCAGTGAATGGGGCGCCGGGCGACGCTGTTGTAGAAGAGAGGGAAAAGGTTTTGAAAACCGGTTTTGCCTTGTCAGATCGTCGACGCAAACGTTCAAGAATGAACTAAATCGATCATAGAAGGTAGATTGATTTTGATCTTCACGGAAATCAGCCGGTGAAGTACAGCCATACCGCGGCCACCAGGACTGCGATCAGGATGCTCAATCCGATATCCTTGTGGCGCCACCGTGGATCCGAGGGCTTGATATCAAGGCCTTCGCCCTCCTCGGCGGTTTGAAAGGTAAGCCCGGCGAGCTGCTCGCGGTCCGGGGGCTGCGTCAGGTAGCTGACCACCACGAGGATGATCGAGCATACGATAAACAGTAAGATGGCATAGTGAAGGAAATTGATATTTGCATACCAAAAGAGAAAACCGTCGAGATGGTCAGAACTTAACTCTGCGACCAGTCGACCCATTCCAAGAACGAATCCGGACAGCAGACTGACAATGGCTCCCGTGGCATTGATCCGCTTCGTGGTCACGCCGAACAGGAAAACGGCGGCAATGGGAGGCGAAATATACGCCTGCACGCTTTGCAGGTATTTATAGATCTCCTGTGAGATGTTTTCCATGACCGGAACCCAGAGCAGGCCGGCGATGACAAGGGCCACCGTGGCGCCCTGCCCCACACGCACCAGGTGCTGTTCCGATGCTTGTGGTTTCCATTTTTTATAAAGGTCCCATGTGATCAAAGTCGAGCAGGAGTTGAAAACCGAGGAAAGAGAACTCATCAGGGCTGCGAGCAGACTGGCGACCACTATTCCGCGCAAACCGAGAGGCAGTAGGACGCCGATCATCGTGGGGAGGGCTTCATCCGGTTTTCCCAGGGTCAGTTTGCCCTGCTCGGCCAAAGCCGCGGCGATAATCCCTGGCAGAACGAAAATAAACAGCGGTAGTACCTTAAGAAGACCGCCGAACAGACTTCCGCGCCTGGACTGGTCAATGCTGTTGGCCGACAGCACACGCTGAACGATAAACTGGTCAGTGCACCAGTACCATACGCCCAGGATGGGCGCGCCGAACAGAATTCCGGTCCAGGGAAAATCCGGATGGTCCATCGGCAGCCACATGCTGAAGAAGCTGTCCGGCATGGTATTTCGCAGTTCCCCCCAGCCGCCGAGGGCGCTGAGGCCAAGTGCCGTGACCAGAACAGAGCCTGCAATCAGCATGAACATCTGGATGAGATCCGTGTAAAGGACCGCCCGCAACCCCCCAAAGACCGTGTAAATGCCGGTTGCAATAACTACGATGAATGCGCCCGTCCAGAAATCGATTCCCATGAGGCTGACGAAAACAATCCCCCCGGCGGCGATGGTCACAGAAATTTTAGTCAGCACGTAGCCGATGACCGAAATTATGGCAAGATACCAGCGGGAGGCAGGGGAATAACGCCGTTCCAGGAATTCCGGCATCGTGAATACGCCGCTTTTCACATAAAAGGGGACAAATACCCAGGCCAGGATCATCAGGATCAAGGATGCAAGAATTTCAAACTGTCCCACGGCCACTCCGCTGTCGGCACCTGTGCCTGCCAGCCCCACGAGGTGTTCAGATCCGATGTTGGAAGCAAAAAGCGATGCGCCGATAATGAACCATCCGATATTGCGGCCGGCCAGGAAATAGCCGGCCGAGGTCTGGCGGGTGGTTTTCTCCCGGGTCGTGGCCCAGTAGGCGGTCCCGAATACGAGGAGGAAGTAGCCGGCTATGATCAGCCAGTCGATTCGCGACAGTAGTCCTTCCATCGGCACATTCCTTTGCTCCAGAGAATTGTATTTACTTTTTATTAGGATTCATCCAGGTCGTATCCTGCAAGTGTCGCCAGGAGACTCAATGAGATCGGAAGTTTTTTTAAAAAGAAATGCTTTCCCGATGTGGGGCGAAAGTTCGCCGAAACTTCAATTCTTCCGTTGCGTTTCTTTGTCATGGCAGCCTTCCTGGTGCCGGTTTCGGGTCAGATGGAATGCCCCGTAGAGACGATATATCGCTCTGCCCTTAAAAGGGACTTCACCAAAAAAGTAAAAAAGAAACCAGGATTTGCAAGTAAATGCGTAAAATTTTTTCTACTCGGCAATTTTAACCCAGATATTACCCTTCCGATGGGATTCAACCGTCTTTTCTATGAAGATCAAACCTCTTATGCCGTCTTCGATGGTGGGAAATTCTGCAGGATGATATTTTTCTTTTTTGATCGCCTTTGCCACCCCTTTGTAAATACTTCCCATGGAATCGAATATACCTTCCGGGTGGCCCGGTGGCATTTTCGTTCCGTCTAAAGAAAATTCAGAATTATAAGGATGTCCGGGCTTTAAAACCCTCAAGGGTTCTCCTTCCCGAAGGAAATATAAGTAATTGGGATTCTCCTGTTCCCATTTGAGACCGCCGTTGTCTCCGTAAATTTTTACAGTGAAGTTATTTTCTTCCCCCGTGGCTATCTGGCTGGATGTTAATACCCCTTTTACAAATTGTGAGAAGCGCAATAGAACTGTCCCGTCTATATCCATTTCATTGTCTCTGTACAGATAATTGAGATCCGCCAGCACTTCCTTTATCTCCAGGCCGGTCACATATTCTATCAAATCAAATGCATGGGTTCCGATGTCTCCTATGCAGCAGCTTATTCCGGATTTTTCAGGGTCCAGTCGCCATGTATTCCTGCGCTTTTCTTCATCGTGAACAATCGGATTCAGCCATCCCTGATAATACTGTGCATCTACCTTCTGAATTTTTCCAATATCGCCATTGGCGATCATTTCCTTCATCTGCCGTATCATTGGATAGCCTGTATAGGTATACGTCACCGCAAAAACAGCTTTCGATTCCCGGAGTGTTTCTTCCAGTATTCTGGCTTCCCTGTAGGAGGTGGTCAACGGTTTCTCGCAAATTACGTGAAATCCGTTTTCCAGAAGTTTTTTTGCCATTGGAAAATGGAGAAAATTCGGTGTAAGTACGGACACCGCCTGCATTCGTTCATTTTCCGGCAGAGCTATTTCTCCTTTGACCAGGGCGTCGAAGTCCTTATAAATCCTGGCTTCCTTTAAACCGATTTTTTCAGCAAATTCTTTATTTTTTTCATAATCGGATTCAAACACCCCTCCTGCTATCTCATATTGATCATGCATGGACGAGGCTACCCGATGCAATATTCCTATAAGGGAATCACCTCCACCGCCCAATATGCCCAATCTGATTTTAGCGCTCATGACTTAATTCCCGTACTTGGGGTATTCGTTTGACTTAGTAACTTTGAAGTTCCTGTAAAAAACATAATATCCGCCTAGAGATTCTGCCAACAATCTTCGGGAGTCTTTCAACTTACCGCAAGTAATGCTTGCCAGCACGGACAGTATTTCCGAGCCGCCTTAAATTTGCACCATGCTTCTGGCAATCCGCTCCGGATCCAAATTCGCATTACTGGAGGGTCATATCTGCTATCTGCATCAACTGGCTTTGCTCGAACTCGCTTATATACGGTTCAGTAGAAAAGTGGCAGAGCCAAGGAGATAGTTGAGATTGCCACGGGGGCTTTAACACTTCCAGCGTCATATTTTGCCATTACCCGTAGCGGTCAACTGTGCAATTCGGTTCTAATCAGACTTGCAATTAATGATGTTCATATGAGAAGAATGAAGGGGACTTTGGGGGCTTTTCTCCAATAACAACGAGCTTGCCCTCAAAGAGATGTCCATGGACCGGGCTGAGAAAAAAAATCGACACTGCGTTCATCATATAGTTCAGATGCCTTGATTTTTAAAATTTCATGTCCACATATTTGTCCCCGTAAATGTTGGCAAGATGTCGTCGACAAGGAAATCACCCAAACAGATATACGAAAAAGGAGGTTATCATCATGAAACCGGACCATTCCCAGTGCAGCTACTGCCCGAAGAAGAAATGCTTCTTCGGGGATCTTTCCCAGGCGCCGGATTTTTGTCCCTCGTTGATACATGCAGATTTGCTGGCTGAGAAAAAACAGACGCTCCAGGAAGAGGACAACCGGGAGATGGCATGTGATGTCGCCCGCACCTGGAAGGAATACGGGAAGCTGACCCGCGTGGAAGAAACGATCCAATACGCCCGCCTCCAAGGCTTTAACAAACTGGGCATCGCTTTTTGCATCGGCTTGTCAGAAGAGGCGGAAAAGTTGACCAACCTGCTTATAAATGAAAATTTCGACGTGGTTTCGGTCTGCTGTATGTGCGGCGCCATGAGTTCAGATGATATCGGATTGCCGGAGGCCGACAAGATCATCCCCGGCTACCGTCAGCCTCTTTGCAACCCCATTGGCCAGGCAGCGGTGCTGGAGGCCGAAGGCGTTGACCTCCACGTCCTGCTGGGCCTCTGCGTAGGAGACGACACCCTGTTTATTAAGCACGCAAACGCCCCGGTCACCATACTGGCCGTCAAAGACCGGGTGCTGGCGCACAACCCGCTTGGGGCCCTGTATACATCGAAGCACATCTATACCAAGCTCAACACTCGCCGTCCCAGGTAATGTCGGTAACAGGCCCATTGGTTTCGGCATCAAAACCGGCGCGCCGAAAACCCATTTAGGGCCTCATGCTGCTGCAAAGCTGTCAATTCGATTTTCGTTTTTATCAATCCAGAACCTCTCTTACTTTTCCAGCCAGCTTGTGGCTGGAAAAGGGTTTTTCAATAAAGTGCAGCCCTTCATCCAGAAGCGTGTGGTGGGCAATTACGTCTGCCGTGTAGCCGGACATGTACAGCACCTTGATATCAGGGAAAAGGCCCTTGATCTGGTCGGCGAATTCCCGGCCGTTCATTTCCGGCATGACGATGTCGGTGATCAGCAGGTCGATTTTCCCTTCATGCGCTTTGGCCGATGCCATGGCCTCACTCGGGCTGTTTGCCGTAATAACCTCGTAGCCAAGCCTTGCAAGCATTACGCGGGTGATATTCAGGACAACGGTTTCATCTTCCAGCACAAGGATCGTTTCTCCGCGCCCCCTTGGCACCGCTTCTTCTTTCTTTTTGTTCGGAACGTCGGCATTTTCCAAAAACCGCGGCAAATAGATCCGGATCGTGGTGCCTTGCCCCGGTTCGCTGTAGACGTTGATAAAGCCGTTGTTTTGCTTCACGATGCCATAGACCGTAGGCATTCCCAGGCCGGTGCCCTGCCCCACTTCCTTGGTTGTGAAAAACGGTTCGAACAGATTTTCCAGCACATCTTTGTCCATGCCGCATCCGTTGTCACTTACTGCCAGCATGACGTACTGCCCCGGAACAAACCCTGCATGGCCTGCACAATAGTGTTCGTCGATTTCTGTGTTTGCGGTCCCAATGATTATTTTGCCGGTATCGGCAATGGCATCGCGGGCATTGACCACGAGATTGGCCAGAATCTGATCAACCTGGGAGAAGTCCATCTTTACCGGCCAGGTATTTTTCCCGGGCTTCCAGAGCAAGTCAATATTTTCACCGATCAGCCGCTGAAGCATCTTGAGCATGCTCGATACGCTGTCATTCAGGTTCATGGGCAACGGGGAGATGGTCTGCTTCCTGGCAAACGCCAGCAGCTTGCGTACAACAATCGCCGCGCGTTTGCCGGCAGCACGAATTTCCCCGACATTCTCATGCATGGGATCGGAAGGCGGAAGCAAATCGGCCATCATTTCAGCATATCCGTTGATGATGGTGAGCATGTTGTTGAAATCGTGGGCCACGCCCCCGGCCAGGCGGCCGACAGATTCCATTTTTTGGGCCTGGTTGAGTTGATCCTGGAGCACCTCCCGGTCCGCTTCGGCTTTTTTACGGTCGGTGACATCCCTTGCCACTCCCCGGAAACCGACGGCACTGCCTTTACCATCCAGAATCAAGGAAACGGAAGTGTCTATATAGCTCTTTTCGCCATTTTTTTTAATCAGTTCCCAGTCGAACGCCTTTAAAGGTTCCCTTGTTGTAAACACGTGATGAAATGCCTTGAAAACGTTTCTGGCATTCTCTTTGTCCATGAATTCTTTATTATTCATGCCCATCAATTCAGCCCTTGAATATCCGAGGATCCGGCACAGGGAATCATTGAAAAAGGTCAAATTTCCGGCGATATCGACCTCAAAATAGCCGTCTTCGATAGTGGCCAATATAGACCGGTATTTTTCCTCACTGGCTTCGAGCGCTTCCAGATTCCGGCTGTTAATCAGGGCAATCGATGCCAACTGCCCGAAAGCCTCCGACACCTGCCGATCCTCATCTGTGAAATCTCCAGGCTTGTTTGCCAGCCCAATGATCCCTACGGTTTTGCCTTTGATATTGAGCGGGGCAAACAGGACATTTTTCAGCACCACATGGCCGGCCGGCATGAAATCAACCCACTGGCTGTTCATGAAGTCATTGTCAAAGACAGCCTTCCCGGTTTCGTAGGCTTTGCTTCGAAGGCCGCGTATGGGCATCGGCAGATAAGGGTCCACCGTACATTCGAGTCCGCCGGACTCCAAAAACAGTATCTCGTTTTCCTCGCCGCTTTCGTTTAAAAGCGCCACATACCCGGAGCGCGCCCCGGTAATATCGCAGGCCGCATCAAAAAGCCGCCGGGCGGTGCTGTGAAAATCATCTATTTCAATAACCGATTTTGCCCCTTCAAGCAGGGCTTCCAGTTCTTTGGTCCGACGGCCGAGTTTTGCGAATGCCTGCTTTCGCTTCTCTTCAATCCGGTTGCGCCTGGTCACATCCCAGACGGTGGATAGCATCAGTTTTTCATCGGGAAGGGGTATGTTTCGGGCGCAAATGTAGTACGTCTCCCCATTTCTGGTAAAAGGGATGTCATCCCATTGCATGCGCTCCGGATCTCCGCTGGCACAGTCAACCACCACTCTTTTTTTGATTTTCTCACGGAAAACGGGATCCTCATAGACGACATCCCAGAAGGAATCTGCGCTTTCAAAAGCTTCTCGGGTCGTTCGGTAAATCCGGGGAAAGTTGTCATTCATGTAGGTAAAATCAACAAAATCATCCACCGTATTAATGGAGAGTCCTATGGGGAGATTGTCCAGGACCGTCCGGGTAAAGGCTTCCCGCTTCCGGAGAAGGTCCTCGGACACTTTTCGATCCGTGAAATCTCTCGTGCTGAATATGATTTCCTTTGGCGCCCCGTTTTCATCGCGGATTATCCGGCCCACTGTTTCAAACCAGCGGTAGGTACCGTCTGCAGCTCGGTACCTGTATTCAACTTTTCGATTATCATCCTGTGTTGTGATAAATTCTTCAAAGGCGGAATTTACCTGGGAGGAATCATCCGGATGAACAAAGTCCATCACATTTTTACCAATCAGGGCATCAAGGTCGTAGCCAAGGCTTTCATGGGATCGGCCCACATAGGTAAAGTTCCCCTGCATGTCCGTCAATGCAACCAGGTCGAACATGTTGTCCGTTATGCTTTGGAGTAGCTGGGTCTTTTCCCGCAAAGCGGCTTCCGCCTGCTTTTGTTCGGTGATATCATGGGCGATAGCGCCTGTATAAAGGGTTTTTCCGTTCGCATCAAACAGCGGAAACAATGTGGTGATATAGGTTCTTTCGGTTCCCCGGATTGACAGGGTGTCTTCCACGGTAATCGGCATGGCCGCATCCATTGCCCGGGCGATGCGATTGGTGAAAAGCCTTGCCGTATCTTCCGGAAGGAGTTCATCAATGGTTTTGCCGACGATTTCTGATACCGAAAGATTGTATGCCTCGGCCAGAGCTTTATTGGCAAGCAGGTATCGCCCTTTGGGCGAGATCTCGCTGATCAGCAGGGGACTGTGATCGAGAATCCTCTGGAGACGGTCGACTGTCTCTTCAAGAGATCTTTCCGTCTGTTTTCGTGCAACGATTTCGCCAATCAAATAGGCCGCTGATTGGATTCTTCGCCTGGCAAGATCAATGATAAACGGCGGGCGGGTCTCATAGCTCCTTGCATGTTGCCGCAGCGTTTCTTTGGAAACCTTGTATTTCGAGGCCAGACGGTCAAGCGTGGCGGGATCTGTCGGCGGGTTGCCGTATCCAAAATTAATGGCGCCGATTATCTCACCGCCGGCCCGCACAGGGACGGCATAGGTTCGCAGCCCCCCGTCGCATTCGCCATCGACCGGTTCGCCTGTTTCGATACATTGTTTGGAAATATGCCAGCAGGATTCATGGGAAACCCATTTTCCGGAGGCAAGGGCTTCTTCATTGTCTTCCGTGTTGCACAAGCTGCGGGATGCCTGGTCCATAAACCGGCACCAGGAGGAAGAAAATATCCTCAGGGCATAATCCCCGTTTTTTTCATACACCGCAGCAGACGTGCCGAGCATGTCAAGATAGTCATTGATGATGTTTCTGAGGGTTTCTTCTCCCACCGCATCGAGTATCAGGCGACGGGTATTGCACTTTGTCAAATCGCCGTACAGGGAAAGGTGGGTTTCTGAGGCAAATTCGCAAGCAGCATCCGTCGATGGATCGCCTGCGAGCATCCATTCGATTTTCCGGAGATCTTTTTCATCATGTTTCCGTTTTGCAATGTTGGATGCAAATCCTTGATAATAAATAATGTTTCCGCTTTCATCCCGGAAGGCCCTGCCATTGAGAGATACCCATACTGCCTTTTTATTGCGGCGAATCCATTGACACTCATAATCGTGCACTGCTCCGTAGGTCTCCAGAAGGAGGGTTATTTTTTTTCTGTCATCCGGACGGACATACACCTGCGTGCTCAAGTCCGTGATGGATTCAATCAACTCTTCGGGCGTGTCATATCCCAGCATTTTGGCCAGGGTCCGGTTGGCGAACAAAAACCGGCCTTCGGGCGTGGTCGTATAAATCCCAATGGGTGCGTCCATCAGCAGCTCAGGAGAAATCAGATCCATTTTTTGATGCGGTTGATGGTTGTTTTCTGTTTTGTTTTCAGGCATACCGGTTCCATAAAAAAAGAATGGTTGCGATTATCAGCACCGATGCACTCGCAACAAGACAAGTGGCTTTCGGTGGGGCGAAACCCTGGGCATCAATCTGGTTTATGTTTAAGATAAGACGGATACTGGTTTTCGGCAATTATATCCATGATCCGTAATAAAGCAAACACCATGCCAAATTACTAATTTTCAAAGCCCCCGGCTCCCTTTGTTGCCTGTTTTTTTCTATATCATTCAAACCCTTGAAAGGACACGTTATGGTAAAAACCATCCTTCTGATCATGTTTTTTGTTGTTTCGGTGACGGTTTCGGCAGTTGCCGCTGACAAGCCTTTCGGGGGGGAGGGGGAGATCGGAATCATGATCACCTCCGGCAACTCGGACACCGAATCCGTCAACGGAAAAATCGGGATTACGTATGAAACAGAACGTCTGATCAATGCCGCCGATTTTAGCTGGCTCTATAAATCTGAAAAAAACAAAGAAACAGGGGATCATCAGGCATCCGCCCAAAAACACGAGGGTTCCATCAAAACCGGTCTTAAATTCACGGAAAAGGATTATGCCTTTATCCGGGGGGCTTATTTGAACGACCGGTTCAGCGGATATCATTATCAGAACACGGTTTCGGCCGGCTATGGCCGAAAACTGATCACCGGCGACCGGGTCAACCTGACCGTTGAACTCGGCCCTGGCTACCGTTATGATAAACGCAGAACGGGCGGATCGGAGGAGGACGCTATTTTCAGAGTGTCAGGCCGTTTTTCTCTGCAATTGACCGAGACCGCCGCTTTTTCACAGGACCTGAGCGTCGAAACCGGCGAAGACAAAACCATCACCCAGTCGATTTCGGCCATCAGTGCCCAGATCGTCGGCGCTTTGGCCATGAAGCTCTCCTATACCATTGACCGGCAGTCCGACGTTCCTGCGGATAACGAAAAAACCAACACAGAAACCGCTCTGACGCTGGTATACGGGTTTTAGCACCGGGCAACAACCATAGAGGCAGACTGCGGATTTGCTGGCACTCAAGGCTGCCCGCAATTGAAGGGCAGTGATTTTATGCACACTCGGGAAAAAGCCGTCTGGAGCACCGTCAATTATCTACAGGGAGGAAATGGGGGTATGTAGCTGTCTGAATTGGTGACCCCAACGGGACTCGAACCCGTGTTACCGGCGTGAGAGGCCGGCGTCCTAACCGCTAGACGATGGGGCCACAATGGTTGGCTACGCAGGGTATATAAGGCGTTGGATTTTATTTGTCA
>JAWOAV010000129.1:0-17245 GCA_046498365.1 Desulfosalsimonadaceae bacterium | reverse complement strand
CACAGAAACAAGCTGGATCAATCCTTATTATTTAAAGGAATCTCCCGGGACATCACCGAGCGCAAGCAGGCAGAGGCGGAGCGCGAAGATCTTCAATGCCAACTTCTCCAGGCTCAGAAACTGGAATCCGTCGGCCGCCTGGCCGGCGGCGTGGCCCATGATTTTAATAACATGCTTACCATCATCAACGGTTATGCAGAAATGATGACCGATGTGCTTTCCCCTTCCGATCCGTTCTATGATAATGCGTTGCAAATCCATGAAGCCGGAAAAAAATCAGCCGTGATCGTTCGCAAGCTGCTGGCTTTTGCCAGAAAGCAGACCATCTCCCCGGAAGTAATGAACGTAAACGACAACGTAGCAAGTATGCTCAAGATGCTTCAGCAGCTCATCGGAGAGAATATCGACCTTGCCTGGAAGCCCGGTCAAAATCTCTGGCTGGTAAAGATGGATTATACACAGCTTGACCAGATACTTGCAAACCTGGTGGTCAATGCCCGCGATGCCATTGCAGACATCGGCAAGATAACCATAGAGACGAAAAACGTCGAATTCGACGAGCAATACTGCCACATGCATACAGGCTTTGTGCCGGGACCATTCGTAATGCTGACCGTAAGCGATACCGGCTGCGGCATGGAGACGGAAGTCTTTGACAATCTGTTCGAGCCGTTTTTTACGACCAAGGAGATCGGCAAGGGCACCGGCCTGGGTCTTCCCACGGTTTACGGCATTGTCAAGCAAAACAGCGGCTTTATCAATGTGTACAGCGAGCCGGGACAAGGCACGACCTTTAAAATATACCTGCCGCGTCATGCCGGAGATACCGTTGCGTTGGGCATAGAAAACCGGGCGCAATATCCGCTTGGCAAGGGCGAGACGATAGTGGTCCTGGAAGACGAGATTTCCGTTTTGAATCTAGCCAAAACCATGCTTGAAAAGCTGGGATACAAAGTGCTGGCGTCAACTTCAATCCACGAAGCGTTGGCAGTGATCAACTCCCGCGGCGGCGCAGTCGATCTGCTTTTAACCGATGTGATCATGCCGGAAATGAACGGGCGTGATTTTACCACGCAGGTCAACAGTCTTTACCCGGACATGAAAACCCTTTTCATGTCCGGATATACAGCAGATGTCATCGTCCGGCATGGGATTTTGGAAAAAGGCCTGCGATATATCCAAAAACCCTTTTCCCTTACAGATCTGGCGATAAAAGTGCGAAAGGCGGTTGAGGAGTAACGGATCCAACCGGAATTAAAGGATCCTGCACCCGTTTGCTGTACCCAAATACATAAAACCGGGTGGAAAGTCTACCTTTCTGATTTTTCATCATCATTCACTTCAACAAAAAAACCGCAAAATAAGACCAGATATGGCCGCCGGGTAAAATATGACCTTTTTGTTGGCTCGTTACTGGTTGCCTCCAATGAATTTTTAAAACAAATTATTCATACAAATCAAGATCATAAACAATATACCGCTTCGTTTTGAAAACCTGGCTCAAAGATTGCAATTTATCAAAGACAGTGCAGGAATGAATCCCCGGAAAAATATTCCGGGAATAAAAAAAACACATTATAAAAGGAGAAACGAACCATGAAGAAAATCAGTATCACCTTGATCGGGCTCATTGCAATGCTGATGCTCCTGGCAGCGCCGGTATATGCCGAGAAAACCTCGGCCATGAACCAGGGGGGCGAAAAAGCAACGAGTTCGGAAAAGGGCAAGATGACGTCCGCCGGAGAAATGACCCGGCAGGATGCCATCCAGGCCAGTTCTCTGATGGACCGGGAGGTGCAGGATGCACAAGGCAACAATATAGGCTCGGTGACGGACATGATGATCGGCCCGGACGGAAATGTCGCGTATATTGTGCTGTCTCAGGGAGACGGAATTCTGGGGCTCGGGGAGAAAGATTTCATGCCGGTGCCTTGGAGCAAGGTTAACACCGGAGATATCGGAAAGGACCAGGAGGCCCTGACACTTTCCCTGAGCAAGCAGGAGCTGGAGAATGCGCCTGCATTCACTGAAGAGGAATGGCAGGCTTTCCTCCGGGGGGAAAAACAGCAGGAAGTCCGGGGATATTACGAAACCCAAGGTGCCCGCTCGTCAGGACAGGAACTAAAGATGAAGGAAAAAACCGGTAAGGAACCCGGCATGAATACCGGCAAACCCCATGAAATGAAGAAGAAGGAGACAGAGCGCAAGGCCGGAGAGGGCAAATATTAACCCGATTCGCTGATTGCGTATTCCTTCGGACAAATTGATAAAATGCATAGAACCGGATAAAGCCGCTCCAGGCGTTATCCGGGCAGGAAAAAACCCGGGGTATCGGCGTTCAACACGCCGGTATCCCGGGTTTTTTTCCTCCGTTTCGGTTTTTAAATGTAATATTTCGTATAACCGGCTGTGACAATTACCGCACAAAAAAGAGGGAAACCGTATCCCGCCGACTCCCCATTCCGCGTTTCTTTTGTTTTTTCAATTCAATTTAATGAACTGTTTTTCCAACATATAATCACATGATCGAAAATGTGTGCCCACGTTTCATAAACCACTGGCACATTCTTTGCGAAGCATACCGGAGGCGTCCGGAGGCGTATTGTTCGTGTCCGGTCACAAAAGGATCTCCGGGTATGCACCTGCAGACAAGAATCTTCATGAGGTTGTATGCTGATTTTTCTCAGAACCGATCCCCAAATTGACGATCAAAGCGTATCGACCGGCTCTCGCTGCTGCAGTCCGCGCTTTTCCAGTACTTGGGTGTCCACATGGACACTTTCGGCGGCGCTGTTTTTGATTTTCTTTTTCTTTTCCGCGCCCGGCATCGCACAAGCGCCCGCGAGTCCATCCCCGAAAAGTCTGGCTTTGACCGTGGAAGATCCCGAAAGAATCATATTCGGTAAAGAGCTGCTGGGGCTTCAGATTTATCAGGTGCGCGACGGAAAAATGGAGCAGCGGTGGTTTGACGCGGATCATCTGAAAAACCGCCGATCATTCTCTTTTTCCGGTTATGTCAGCGGTATCGTTGCGGTCGGCCGACCCGGCCTGTCCGTTCAAGTGAATGGAAGGCCCATGTCCGAAATACGTCCGGACAAAAACGGAAAGGTCTCTCTGGGATATTACGGGGTTCTTGAACCGGACCGGCGGATACAGTCTCCCAAATATCCCTCCGGCGATTTTGTGCCAAAGGTCTATGGGCTGTTTCCGCCGGTACCAGCGGACACGATTTCAGAGGGGTCCCGGCTCACGCTACGTGTTTCAACAGGAGGGTCGCCTCCTGAGAAATTGCATATATTCCACAGCCGAAGCGTGGCGTCAGGCGTACCCGGTTCCGAAGGCGTATGTGATTTCCGGTTAACCGGGATTCGGGAAAAAGCCATAAGGCATGCATATCCGGATGCCGAAGCCCGGTTTCGGGCGATATGTAAAGGGATTGGGGCAGTAGAGACTGCATTCCAGACCGATCTGGTCCGAACCGTTCACGTGCTCGGCTATGATGACTTCCGAAATGCGGTAACCTTCCCGAACCACAGGGACGTCTGGTTCTACGTCAATACCTTCCTGCAGGAACCGCTTGCGGAACTGGCAGTGATTGCGGAACACGAGTCTCTGCATATTCTGGTGGACCGGCTGGAACTTACCTTGGATTCGGATTTGCGAAAGCTGTTTGCCGATCTGAAAGGCTACGGTGCGCTTTCCGCTGAGCGCTTCCAGCTTGTCACCCAGGGGCGCATGGTTTCAGGGGCCGAGCGAAATCCCGAAAAGGAAAGCGTCTTTTTTGAATTTATCAAAGAGCGCAATTTTTTAACCGGCATGAAGGGGGGGCACCCGGTAGATAACCTGGATGAGTTTTGTGTCTCTTTTCTTCATACCTTGATGTACCCGCATCTACTTGAGATTCAACTGAACGATATGTCTGACTCGTCCAATGAAATCGGCTCGGATACTGCTCGGCAGGAGATCATCCGAGCGTACACCCGACTGGTAAAGATTCTCCAAAGAGTGTCTGCAGAACTCCCTGTTGCCATGAATGCAGACTTTTACCTTCCGGCCGGTTGATTCCTGCAGTCTCATGCAGCGGCCGTGTCTTCTCCTTTTTTACACACGCTTTGCTTTGCTGCATTCAAAGATGCGACCACGCTGGATCGCCATCTCTTTCGGCTTTCCCGGCCCGGGCGGGGTGCCAGCAACAGCCCTGCCGCTGCACCAGCAGCCGCCCCGAAAGCCGTCCCCAGCACAAGATTCCGATTTCTGTAGCGCCTTCGCGCTCTTTCATCCTGCTGTTGTCTGTCTTTTACTGTATCCGCGATCTGTTTCGTCGCCAGCACACAGATACCGGTTTTTATTAGTGAGGTCCACATGACGCTTCCCCGAATTTCCGTTGTTTTGAGCGGATTCCATGTTTCCGGGTTCTCTGCCGGAACCAATCTCGCGTCGGTTTATCCTCAGATCCGCCGCTTTTGCAGACGGATTCTGAGAATCAAAAAAGACCGTAGCCGCCCAAGACAAACAATTCAGGATTGACGCCGGCCGAAAAATATTCGGAAAGTCCCAGAAAATGCATAATCCCATCAGTTGTCGTCTTTACCCTCTTCGTATCCTTCCTCAAAGCTTTCTGCACCCTCTTCTACCTCTTGAGCCCCTTCCCCGGTCCATACACCCATTTGCCTGCACCCTGAAAAACTTGCAAAAGCCAAAATTCCAACCATAATCAATATAAGAATTCTCTGTCTCATGTGTCTTTCTCCTCGTATAATAATGTTGTTTTTTTAAAACCAGGCTAAACGCCTAAAACATTGTCATCCCATACCCCCGAGACTTGGAAAAGACTCCGGAATCAACCGTGCAGGGACCAACCGCGCTATTTTTTCTTCTTATAATCATAATACAAATCCACCAGCACTCTGGCGACCTCACCGATAATAACCGCGTAGGCACCCAAATGGTCGGTTGTCCGATTCAGCTTCAACACAGTCTCCCGGGTACTTTCGGTGACTTGATCAACGGCTTGAGCCCCCTCGCTGACCAGTTTCCTGACATCATCGGTGATTGCCTGGGCATCGTCAGAAACAGCCGCAAGGTTGGGGATCAGGCGCTTCAGCTCCGCCCTGTTCTCTTCCAGGATTTCGTTTACTCCCTTTAACAACTGATTGAGATTCTTGAGCGCCATGGCCGCAAACAGACCGATCCCGATGAGTGCTGCAAACAGAATCATCCAGCCCAGCTGGGCATAAGTGATTGCGTTCTCCATGTCCATCCCCTTTTTTCAAAGTCCTTCATTGCCCACTCAAACCCGGCGAGCCTGAGGACGGCGTGGTGTCTGACTGCAAGGGTCTTCTGTCGCATGCCGCAACGGGCGAACTTATTTTCCCTTGGTCTCTTTTTTTGCCTCATCCCTTTTTTCCTTCAGGTTTTCCACGATTTCACTCGTGCGACTCGCGAGCTTTTCCCGGGTCTCCCGGCCGGAGCGGGGCGCCACAAGTATGCCTGCAGTCAGCCCCATGGCTGTGCCAACACCTAAACCGACCAGCAAGTTGATGTTCCGGCCTCTGGCCTCCTGCTGGGCACGGCTCGTACGCGACCCGGCAACAATATTTGCGAGTTCCCGAAACGCATAACCATAACTGCCATACCGAACCAGATTATCCCACATACTTGTCTCCTTTCAGACGCATTATAAAGAATCCGCTCTGGATTTTCTGATGGTCTTCGACCTGAATTTTTCTGTAAAAATTCTATCGAAACCGATTTAGTTCCATTTCCAATGAATCGAGGCTGCGAGAAATGTCTGTGTTTTCCTCATATGTGAAGGATCTTCCTCCTTCTGTCATCTGCAAATAATCGCGCCGAATGGAGTCCAGCCTGTATTGAAGTTCACGTCCCTCTTTCGAAGGCAAACGCCCGCTGATTCTTCCATCATCAATTTGTCTCTGGAGAGCGACAATCCTGTCCGCATTTCTTGTTGCTTCACTTCCGGAAGGCGGTACCAGCGCCATGTTGATTTCATCTTCAAGCGCATCCAGTCTTATATTGAGCCTGCTCCATTCTTCCTGGTAAACTCTTTTGTCTCTCAGCGTTTTATAGTCTGTTCGAATACCCTTCAGCGTCGTCAAAAACATCTGCGACTGGTCAGGAGTAAGCGCGCCGGTGTTAAGTCCGCCTCCAATTTTTTCCTGGATCACAGCCATCCTGTTCTCTGCACTTCTTTCATAATCAGGCCATGTTTGCGGCATAGTGGCGCATCCTGAAAACATCGTGAATAAAAAAGCCATAAATATTGTCAACAAAATCGGATTCTTCATTTCTCTGCTCCTTGTTCCGGATAAGGATAAACTTTTTACAACCGCCTGCGTTCGATCAAAATGGCCAAGCCGATTCCACCGCTGGGATATGCCCCCCAATTCGAACTGTGGACAGTGACATTTTTCGTTTTCGCCTTATCTGTTGCCTATACGAAAAGTCCTTATTTCCCCCCAACCTTCTTGACGTCCCCAACCTTCTTCTGGGCTTTCCCTTCTAAATTTTCACCTTTGCCCTCGGCTTCCAGGTCCTTGTTGCCGACTGCTTTTCCGCCGGTCTCCTTGATCTTGCCTTTCGCCTGGTGCACCTTGCCTTCTGCTTTGTCTTTTGTGCTTGATTTCATGGGCTTCCTCCTGTTTGATTTTTGGTTGAATAAACTATATATTCAATTTTTGTGCCAGGCTTTCAACCCGCAGCGCTATATTATCTATCCCATTGATTTTTAATCATAATCTTTTAAATACGCACTTATGAAACGGTCATAAAATGCCATTTAAAAAGGGTCGGATTTAACCCTGTGGTCATATATGACCTGAAAAGCGGCAAATGAAAAACAGCCTGACGGCAGAAAGGAAAATCAAGTAGGGTGCCCCCGGAATTCCCCATCAAAAAGAAAAGGGACGATCATTTACTATCCGGCAACTTTTCGCGAAGAGCTTTCCGTGCCATATTTTCCAGGTCTGCATTAGTTACCGTGGGGAGGAAGCGCTTTCGAAAAAGCTCGTCGTGCAGGATATTAACAATGGCGATCAGTGGTGATGCCACCAAAACACCCAACACACCAAAGGCACCCACACATAAGAGCATCGAAAATATCACCGCCACTGGATGCAGCCTCATGCCGCGCGCCATGACAAAAGGTTGAATCACATTGCCTTCTAAAGCTTGAACCGCAAAATAGGCGAGCAAGACCCACAGCGGGGTCATGCCCCCTTCGCCGAGAGATAGCAGCAGTGCCGGCACTGCGCTGAGGATTGGGCCCAGAAAGGGAATAGCGGCCATGACGCCGGCGATTAACCCGAGAATCAAGCCGTCCATGAATCCGAGGATCAACCACATCAACAAAAACACCAGCAGACCAATCGCCACCATCCCCGCCAGCGTAGCCAAGGCCCAACTGGGCAGGACCTTGCCAATGCGCTCCATGATGATTAGCGCTTGATCATGGTGACGCTCGGGAACAAGGGAAAACATCGCCCCAATAATCGGACGGGGATTCATGAGTGTAAAGGTCACACCGAAAAAGACGGTCACCATGACGACCAATATCTGCGTTCCGTTGAATGCTACAGCGGTGAAACTGCCCAGCGACTCCCGAAACATTCCACTCATACCTGAACGAAGAGATTCGTCATCTTCCGGGGATGCGGGCTGAGTTGACACGGTGATCCGCTGCGCGACTTCCGTGTCACCCTCCGCCCTCTCCGTCCGTGCTCTTTCCGTCCTGACTTCAGTCTGGAGTTTTTCTTCAGTGAACGCGGCCTGTTGCTCCATCCTGATCAGGGGTTTTTGGAGGCGTTCCCAATATTCGGGCAACTCTTCTGCGAGGTTTGTGACCGAGTCCTTCATCGGGCCGAAAAAGGCCCATCCCGTCAGGACAAGGACTGCGATAAATCCCCCCACGACCAACCCTGCCGGTAATTTTCGACCACCTGTCAGAGATCGTATCCACGAAATCAATGGGTTCACTGAGACCGAAATCAGTATAACGAGGAGGAAAGACAGCAGAATGGGGGACAGCAGCGAAAAGGCTTGGATGAAACCGAACAAAGCCGCGCCCAGGAAAACATAGAAAGCAATCGAGCGTGGCTTTCCCCCTGAATTTTCATTTGATTCCCGGTTAATGGGCCGCATTATTTTTTCTCCCCTTGGCTTATGTGAACCATTGTAGGCCTCTCTGGTGAAAGGGAGCCAATTCCATGGGTCATAACTGCGAACCGAAAAGCGTTGCAGCATGCTTCCAGAATTTTACGGAAAGATCTTACCTTTTCCAATTCATCCTTTGTATTCGGGATGTTGCCGTTTCCATTACCCCATGCGCACCACAACGTCGTATCGCCGCTTTTCAGCCAAAAGGGGAATGTCTTTTCCACTCAGGACTTCGCCTTCGAACAGAATCTGTTCGACACCCCTGTTGACGCCTTTCGGGTTTAAGACCTGAATGTGATAAACCGACGCGCCATGGCGGTAGGTTATCGTAAATCCGGGCCAGGCCCCGGGGATGCAGGGGGAGATGTGAAGAACATTTCCTGCGCGGCGAAACCCCAGAATGGCCTCCAGGCCAAGGCGGTACATCCAGCTTCCTGATCCGGTATACCAGGTCCATCCGCCCTGCCCGGCATGGGGAGGTATGCTGTAGACATCGGCCGCGATGACATAAGGCTCCACCCGGTACCGGGCAATCTTTTCCGGGGTATCCCCGTGGTAGATCGGGTTTACCATCCTGAAAAGCGCCTGGCTGCGGTCCCCCTGCCCCAACTCGGCAAAGGCCCATACGGCCCAGATTGCCGCGTGGGTGTACTGTCCCCCGTTTTCCCGGATGCCCGGGGGATATCCTTTGATATATCCGGGGTCGCGTGGAGAGGTGTCAAAGGGCGGCGCAAAAAGCCGGATCAGTTGGTCTTCCGGGCTTACGAGGTGTTTTTCGACCGCTTCCATGGCGCGTTTGGCACGGGAGAAATCCGGCGCCCCGCCCGAAAGAACGGCCCAGGACTGCGCGATAGAGTCGATCCGGCACTCGTCGGATGTAGACGAACCCAGCGGTACACCGTCATCGTAGTATCCACGCAGGTACCACTCGCCGTCCCAGCCGGACGCTTCGATATCGCGGCGCAGTTCACGGGCCATGGCGATAAACGTATCCGCCTGCCCGCCATGATCCATCTTCCGGCAGATATCCGCAAAATCAATGAGGGTTGCGCCCAGAAACCAGCCCAGCCATACACTTTCCCCTTTTCCGGCGATGCCGACCCGGTTCATGCCGTCGTTCCAGTCGCCGGCGCCGATCAGGGGCAGCCCGTGCTTTCCCCGGGTGGCGGCTTTTTCGATGGCCCGCAGGCAATGTTTATAAAGGCTGAAACTTTCGGCGGTGTGTTCATAATGGCCGTATCGTTCCTCTTCTTCGGGTTCGAGCACCTTTGCCTGCAGAAACGGAATCTGCTCGTCCAAGACGGAAACGTCGCCGGTGACTTTCACGTAATGGGCGGTCACATAGGGCAGCCACAGCAGGTCGTCGGTCATGCGGGTGCGCACCCCGCGCCCGGACGGCGGGTGCCACCAGTGCAGGACGTCGCCTTCTGCAAACTGGTGCCGGGCCGCAAGCAAAAGATGCTTCCGGGCGATCTCCGGCCGGTGGTGCAAAACACCCATCATATCCTGGAGTTGATCCCGGAAACCGAATGCGCCGCTCGACTGGTAGAGCGCCGAGCGTCCCCAGATGCGGCAGGAAAGATTCTGGTAAACCAGCCATCGGTTCAGCATCAGATCCATGGCCGCATCCGGGGTTTCAACCGTCACCGATCCGAGAAGCGCTTCCCACAACGCCGTTGTCTCCTGCCATGCTGCATCGATGCGCCCCGGCTTCCGGTATTTTGCAACAATCCCCTGTGCCTCTTCCCGGTTTTTGCCTTGCCCCAACAGGAAACAAACTTTGTGGACTTCTCCCGGGGCCAGATTGAGGTGGACCTGGACTGCGCCGCACGGGTCGATTCCCGCCGTGGTGTCATTGGCCAGGCCGATACGCCCGAGGGCGGCCGGACACCGGTAGTCTCCCATGCGCCCCAGAAACTCGGAGCGGCTGGCGGTAAACCCGTGAAGCGGCCTGTCTGCCGAAAGAAAGGCCACCCGGCCGCTGAATTCGGTATTGTACGTATTGTGCACAAACAGGGCATGATCCTCGTTGTCATACGACGTTACGATAAAAGGCTGCATGCCTTCCCGATCCGGGCCGAGCACCCAGTCCGCGTAATAGGTGGCCGTTATCCGACGCTTCCGTCCGCTCATGTTCTCCAGGCGGAGGCAGATTAGCTTGACCGGGTCGGCAACAGGCGCAAAAAGGCGCATCTGCTGACAAATACCATGGCTGCGGTGTTCAAAGACAGTATAGCCGGCACCATGCCGGATCAGGTGGGGCTCGGGTTCTCCGGCCGGCAGCGGAGTCGGCGACCATATCTGTGCTGTTTCTTCATCGCGCAGGTAAAGGGCCTCTCCCGGTGGATCGGAGACAGGGTCATTGTGCCATGGGGTCAGCCGGTTTTCGCCGCTGTTACCCGCCCAGGTATTGCCGGATCCACTCTCAGAGATGGTAAAGCCGAATGCCGGATTGGCGATCACGTTGATCCAGGGGGCGGGGGGCATCTGCCCGGGGGCCAGGTAAATGACGTATTCGCGCCCGTCCGGCGTAAATCCGCCCAACCCGTTGTCAAACTGAAGATCGGACGGTCGGGAAAGCGGCGGGGTCGGCGCCGGTTTTTCTGCCGGGGCGGGTCCCCGGATGAAGTTTGGAAGCGGCGGTGTCGGCGCCGCGTCAATGCCAGCCAGTTGATCGGCCAGCGTTCCTTTCTCCGCGTCCAGTATCCCCCTTGCTGCGGTGTCGAGCAAAACGAGGTCTGCTTCTTCCATCTGATCGGCATTCAGAAGAAAGATGCCGCCGCGCCGGTTCAGCCACTCATCGCTGTTGGTGCGCTGGAAAAGACGATGAAGCTCTCCCTGCAGTTCCTGGGCATACCCGCTTTCCTTCATGTTGACAATGACCAGATCGATTGTAAAACGGCGGTTGCGCCAGTAAGCATGGGCCCGAAGCAGCTCCTGGACAATTGCGGTTCCCTCCTGGCCGGAGATGCGGACCAGAAGAATGGGATTGTCACCAGATATGGCATGGGGCCATAGCCCCGGCTGCCCCCTGGTGTTGGCCGCCAGTGTTTTCGGATCGGCCCGCAGGACCGGGTGCGGATAGAGCATCACCGAAAGAAGCTTCTGGATGGTTGCCAACTCCGGACTTGAAAGCGCCAGCTGCCGTAGTTCCGATCGAATTTTCGTTTCGGCCCTTGAAAACGCGCGATCCACGGCTGACAGGTTCCGGAAGCGTTCGGCGGTTTCCATGGCCAGTTCTTGTGTGTTTGCAGCCAGGGTAAACCATGCGATCTGGATTTTCTGATTCGGTTCCAGCTCGATCTCCTGGCCCATAGACATAATCGGATCGAGTGTTGCGCCGCTGCTCCCGCCCACACCGTTCTTGCCCTGCGCTGGCCAGATGGGGTCGCGGGTCGTCCGTCCCCTTCCCAGAAACCGAAGCCGGTTGGTTTCATGGGCGCCTGTGGCGGCAGTGCCTTCCGGGAGGATAAGACCGTGGATCAAAAAAATCGGGGACTCGTTTGCCGAGCGTGGGCGACGCCGAAAGAGAAGGCCGTTTATTTCTTCTATGAACCGGCTTTCAATAAAGAGTTTGTTAAAAGCCGGATGGCGGCGGTCGACCTCCGGCGGGGCGAGGACTACCTCCCCGTAGCTGGCGGCAAACAAACGGCGTGTTCGATGGCCCTGATTGGTGATGGTGAGCCGGCGGATTTCCATGGCATCCTCCGGCGGCACGGTGATTTCGGTGTGCAGGACAATGTCTTGAAATTTCGTTTGAAAATCGGCTTTATGGGGCGAAAAGCGGATCTCGACCTTGTTTGGCGCCTTTCCCACGGGCTGATACGTGGCCGACCACAGCTCACCGCTTTCCTGGTCGCACACATAGATCCAGCTCCCCTGATTGTCGAGGGTAGTGTCCGCGCGCCACCGGGTCAGGGCGGTTTTTTCCCACATGCTGAAACCGCTTCCGGCGCTGGTGACAAAACATCCGTAATGGCCGTTGGAAAGCAGGTGGACATGCGGAAAAGGGGTATGGACCGGCACGGGCCAGGAATTCATCTCGATTTCCGGCTTTCCTGACCGCGGCCGAGCGGCCGTCATTTCCGGAAGTTTTTCAAGCGGCGCCTGATTCGAGGATTTCTCCTGCAGCAGGAGGTCTGCGCTTTGAATCCGGGAATCACTGTGGAAGCGGTCGATCATCCTTCCCTCGGTGAGATAATTGGCCAGAGACAGCAGAATCATGCCCTGATGATGGCTGTAAAAGGAGCGGATGACGGCCTGCGTCTCTCCAATGGAAAGGCGTGACGGCGTGTAGTCCAGCGCCTCGTAGAAGCCGTAAATACCTAAAGCATTTTGTTTGGTGAGGGCGGCAATATTGTCCACGACGGCCCGGGGTCGGATGGTCAGGGCAAGCAGGGAGGCGTAAGGGGCGATGACCAGGTCCTCTTCCAACCCTCTTTTGAATCCAAGCTCCGGGACCCCGAAAGCCCGGTATTGGTAGTGCATGTCGGCGTTGAACCGATAATACGCGGACTCGGAAACCCCCCACGGTACTTTTTTCTGCTTTCCGAAAGCGATCTGGCGGGCCACTGCGGCCCGTGCGCTTTGTCCCAGAAGGGTGAATTCGTTCTCCCGCATCAGCAGAACGGGCATGAGGTATTCAAACATGCTTCCGCTCCAGGAAAGCAGGTATCGTGTATTATCCACCTGGGTCATCGGCCGGGACAGGTGAAGCCAATGGCTCTGCGGGACATCACCCTTGGCAATGGCCACCAGGCTTGCGATACGCGCCTCAGAGGCTATCAGATCATAGTGATTGGCGTCCAGGGCGCCTGCATCCACGTTGTAGCCGATATAAAAAAGCTGGCGCCGCGGATTGAAAAGGAACGCGAAATCCATGTCCGCCACCATTGCTTCCGCCTGCCGGCCGATTTCCATGAGATCTGACAGGATATATTGGGCGTTTTCCTGCGCCGACAGAAGGCTCTTTTTCAGTTGCCCACACCACGCAATGGCTTCGCCGTGTTCCTGGGTGGCCGGCATGGTGTTGAGTGCTTTTTGCAGCCGGTCAATGCGCGTAAGAGCTGACTCGCAGATTTCCTCCACCTCATCGATATTCGGCATAAGCGGAAGCGAGCTCTTTAACCCATTCCATTCCTCGGCTGCCGGAGTATTGGCGGTCTGCAACAGCGCCGGTACGCTACCCAGCATCGAAAGCCAGGGGGCGAGTCTCAAAAGTTCCCGCAGTGCATTGCGCAACTGGTAGTGAATTCGTTGTGTCCACAGGCGCAGGCTGTTTAAATCGGCTGCTTTCAGGAGATGTCCCTTGGTCTCTACCATGTCGGCCAGGCGCCGGTCCAGTTCCGGCAAAACATCATCCTCCATTTGATGCAGAAGGGATATCCACTGCTTTGGTTCGTCCTGAACGGCCAATATATGGTTTCTGATCTGGTCCCACTGAGATTTCACCGGGCTGACCGCCTCGTAGGCGACCTTTTTAAAATGCGACACGATGTCGTCAAGCACATCAAGGGTGTCGAGAAGGCCCTGGTACCGCTGCCAACGCAATATCGAAACATTTTGCAAACCAGCGCATCCCTGGCGAAGCGTCAGGAGACATGCGGCCAGGTTCCCGCTGTCAACCGTGGACACATATCGGGGCTGGAGCGGCTGAAGGCTGCGGGTTTCATACCAATTGAGAAAATGACCCCGATGCCGCTCCAGTTTTTCCATTGCGTCAATGGTGTTGCGTAAACGGACGGAGAGCAGGGGGAGGCCGATATATCCCAGGTCGTACGCAGACAGGGTAGACAGCAGCAAAAGCCCGATGTTGGTGGGGGATGTGCGGTGCGCCACAAGTCCCAGAGGCGACTGCTGAAAATGATCCGGCGGGAGCCAGTAATCTTCAGGGCCCACAAACTGTTCGAAAAAGAACCAGGTGCGCCGGGCAAGACGTCGAAGCTGGTAACGCTGACCGGTTTCCAGAACCTCCTGCGCTATCTCTGCGGGACGGCTGATCCGGTAGGCAATGTATGGAGAGAGAAACCAGGCAATCAGCAGCGGCGCGGCGCTGAAAAAAGCCATGACATTAAAAGCGCTCAGCAGGAAAAAAACACCTGCGGCAATCAGCGGGGCGCCCCACATCCGCTGCCAGAACCGGCCCGACTTGCCTTTGTTTTCAAATGCCCGGACGGTGCTGGCCGAGGTCGTCCATTCCAGCAGTCGCCTGTGGGAAACCCAAAGCCGGTAGAGCGTCCGGAAAACGGCATCCATTGTAATCAGGGCTTCATAGGGCAGAAATGCCAGCATCAGCAGCCAGCGGAAACCGGGCAGTCGAAAGCAGGCCACGGTATCCCGCAGGGATGTCTGATCCCGGAATTGGGCGGGCAGTTGCGTTATTGCCTGAAGTACCAGCGGGACGGCCGACAACAGCAGGGCAAGCAGTGTCCAGACAATGGCCGGTCCGGGAAACAAAAGCCATACGGCGATGAACAGAACCAGCATTGCCGGCACAAACAGGCTTCGGATCAGATTGTCGAGAATTTTCCACCGGCCGATCAGCGGAATCCGGTAGGGACTGGAAATGGCTTCGGGATGGGGTTTGCGAAACAAAAGCCATGGCAGAAGCTGCCAGTCCCCCCGGACCCATCGATGGAGCCGGCGCGCATATACGGGATAACTGGGCGGGTATTCTTCGAGCAAAACAATATCGGTCGCCAGGCCGACCCGGACATGAAGGCCTTCCAGGAGGTCATGGCTCAACAGTGCGTTATCCGGGATCCGCCGGGCAAGAATACGTTCAAAGGCTGCAATATCATAGATGCCCTTCCCCGTGTAGATGCCTTCTCCGAAAAGGTCATGGTAAACGTCCGAAGCGGCCGTAGAATACAGATCCAATCCGCTGCTTCCGGAAAAAATTGCCGAAAAAAGGGATCGGTTTGCACTGACCGGATGAATCTCTGTTCTGGGCTGAAGGACCGTATATCCGGTGACGCCTTCGCCCGTTTGAGAATCGAATCGAACGCGGTTTAAGGGGTGCGCCAGGGTTCCGATCAGACGATGGGCCGTTTCGCGCGGCAGCAGGGTATCGGCATCCAGGGTGATGACATAGCGTATATTTGACAAGGCGGCCATATCCCCGATCCGGACAACATAGGAAGTTTTTTCCTCTCCGCTTAGCAGGCGGTTGAATTCATCGAGCTTCCCTCTTTTGCGCTCCCATCCCATCCATTTTTTTTCTTGGGGATTCCACAGACGTTCCCGATGAAAAAGAAAAAAGGGCGAATGCCCCGCCTCGTTTCCGCGCGATGTTCCGTAGCCCTTATTGAGGCGTTCGATGCCGGTGACGGTCCTTGCGATCAACTCCCGGTCCTGAGGAATTTCTTTTTCGGGGGCATCATCCACGTCGGTCAGCAGCGCAAAAAAAAGGTGAGGATCGCTATTGCCCAGATAATGGCGTTCCAACTGGCGCAGCAGCGCGTCGATCTCATCTGTACCGCTCAAAAGGGCCGGGATAACCACAATCGTGCGACAATCGGCCGGAATGCCGTTTTTAAAGTCGAGTTTTGGCAGTACCCGGCAGGAGACGAGGCGGGTAAGGCCCCAATTCGTAAGGGTGACAGCGGCGGTAACAACGGGGATCAGGAAAAAAAACGAAATCAGGCACAATTGGAGAGCCGCGGCGCCGGCGCTGTACCCGTAACCGATGAGCAGGAGCAGAATCAACAGGGTCAGGATTCCGATTGTCCCCAAATAGACCAGGGTCGGACGATTCAGAAGCCATCGCTTCAGACCGGTCAATGCGGCGGGCTTAAATCCCAGTTGCGCTTCGAGCCTGGAACGCCCTGCGTCCATTAGATAATAACCGACATGACGGTAATGATCCGCTTCGGATAGATTTTTGATGGGGCCTTGCTGCGCCAGCCGGACCGCCTCCCGGGCCACTTCCGCTTCGCTGTAAGTGATTTTCCCCGCAAGCGCTTCAACGGCTTTCCGGTACCTGTCCCTGGAATCAAAATCCATGAGACCATATGCCCCTGACGGATCTTGCCTCAGGACTTGCTCCACAAGGGAAACCTGTTCAAAAAAATCTTTCCAATTTTCGGTCTCCAGGTTGCCCAGGCTCTGAATCGAGAGGGTGACCATTGCCTCGTCGGAAATCGTTTCCAGACCGGGCAGGGCTGCCGGGGCAAGGTCTTCGGCCGGTTCCTGCAATTCCAGAAGATTTCCCACCGCCCGCGTGAGATAGTCGAGAACACCCAGCCGCAGCATCACCGGAAGCGCCCAGAGTTCACCGATGTCTAAAATCGTGGATTGCTGATATGTCGAGATAAAGTTTTTCAGCTGGTCCGTTTTCAGGTCTGCCTGACATGCCTGGATGGCTTCCAGGGCGACCCCGTAGATGCGGGGTTTGCCCCGTAGCGCGGAGGTGCTTAGCTTGGGCAGCTGACGGTAGAATTGTACCGGCATATCCTCATGAATATTGCGCCAGGCCACCTGAACGATGTGAAAGTTGTCCAGAAGCCATTCGGATGCGGGAGACCGGGCAAACTCGTTTCCGACTTGCCGGGCGAAATGCCGGTAGGCCTTCCAAAGCACTCTTTTTTGTACATGTAAGCGATTCTTGAGCCAGGCGGGACTGCCTGTCAGGCCGATGACGGTGCGGGTCAGCATCTTAATGTCCCTTTTTTTCAGCAGCTGCTGCTTCCGCCTCGGTCGGCTCTATTCTGTCGCGGGGGAAATCCTGTACGAGAAGCAGGGGTGTGGTACCATAGGCGATAAAGGAATGTGCGATGCTCCCGAAGGTCCATCTCGCTTTGCCGGAATAACCGTGGGCGCTCAAGACCACCAGGTCCGCATTTTGCTGCTGCACCAGTTCATGGAGCCGAAGGGCTGCATCGTCGGATGTTTCCACAAGGGTTCGGGCCTCAACAGGCAAACGGGGCAGAACCGTCTCAAAATGTTTTCCCATCTCTTCGCGGTTGCGCTCCACCAAACGGTTCACCAGTTCCGCATCTTCATTCGTCAGTTGCGTCCAGCGCGGCATTTCCGGCATGTTCACCACATGGGCCAGAATGAGTTCCGCATTGTG